>JBEQUF010000390.1:0-4901 GCA_040349295.1 Actinomycetota bacterium
CGGCCGTCATCCAGCCGCGCCCCTGGTTGCGCAGCCAGCGCGGCACCTCCTCGGTGACCATCGCCGTGCAGAGGACGATCGTCTTCCCCTGCGTGATCACGCACGAGCCGTGCGGGTTCTCGAGGTAGTCGATCTCGATCGTCAGCGGCCGCAGCGCGTCGTGGCGCGGGCGCCCGTCGTTGCGCGGGCTCATACGGCCGAAAGCTCCTTCAGGGTCACGTGCTCCACCTCTCCGATCGGTAGTTGCAGAAAGCGTCGTCCCATCTCGCGGAAGGCTGACGGATCGCCCGTCGTCAGGAAGCGGTACTCGCCCTCGCGCGCCCGCTCGTGCTCGATCCCCTTCCGCGCCAGCGTCTCCGCCACCTCGCGCGCCGTCTCCTCCGCCGAGAAGACGAGCGTCACGTCACGGCCGAAGACGCGCTGGAAGATCGGGCGGATCAGCGGGTAGTGGGTGCAGCCGAGGATGACCGTGTCGACGTCCGCCTCCTTCAGCGGCGCCGCGTACTCGCGCACCGCCTCCTCCGTCTCCTCGCCGTAGGGATCGTCGCCCTCGATCAGCGGCACGAGCCGCGGACACGCGACGGAGTGGAAGGAGGCGCCGGCGTCGAGCCCGCGCACGAGCGCGGCGTAGCGGCCCGACTCGACCGTTCCCTGCGTCGCGAGCAGCCCGATGCGGCGGTTCCGCGTCGCCTGCACGGCCGCGTGCGCCTCCGGCGTCAGCACGCCGATCACCGGCACCGCGAGCTCTTCCTGCAGCTGCGGCAGCGCCGCGGAGGTGGCCGTGTTGCAGGCGACGACGATCAGCTTCACGTCCTGGCGCTCGAGGAACGCGCCGATCTCGCGCGAGAACGCCCGCACCTCGTCGAGCGGCCGCGGGCCGTACGGCAGGCGGGCGTGGTCGCCGAGATAGACGAAATCCTCGTTCGGCATCGTCACGAGGCATTCGTGCAGGACGGTCAGGCCGCCGACGCCGGAGTCGAAGACGCCGATGGGGCGCGCATCCATCCGGGTGAGGCTATCGTGGCGCCGTGCTCTGGAGGGCCATGGTCGTGGCCGCGCTGACGCTGGCGTGGTCATCCGCTGCATCCGCTGCGACGCCGCAGCAGCTGACGATCCCGATGTCGGACGGCGTCCAGCTGAGCTGCTCGCTGACGCTGCCGGACTCCGGCACGGCGACCGCCGGCGTGATGCTCTTCCACGGCCTCGGCGGGAAGCACCAGGACATGGAGCCGATCGCGACGCAGTTCCTCGCGCCCGCCGGGTACGCGGCGCTCGCCTGCGACGCGCGCGGCCACGGGGCGTCCGGCGGCGAGTTCGGCCTCGACGGACCGCGCGACGTGCAGGACACGAAGGAGCTCTTCAGCTGGTTCTCGCAGCGCATCGGCACGACGGACATCGGCGCGCTCGGGATCTCGCTCGGCGGTGGAGCGGTCTGGAACGCGCTGACGAACGGCGTCCCGTTCAAGGCGGCGGTTCCGATCATCACCTGGACGAACCTCATCACCGCGCTGGCGCCCCAGGGCCTCTCGAAGTCGGGGCTCGTGCAGTACCTCGCCGGGCTGGTGCCGACGAGCAAGTGGGAGCCCGACCTGCTGGCGGCCAGCCAGGGACTGACGACGAGCGCCGACCTGACGGCCGCGAACTCGCTCGGCTCGGCCCGCTCGCCGCTCCCGGTGCTGCACTCGATCACGACGCCGACGCTGCTCGTCCAGGGCAGGCACGACTTCCTCTTCGACATCGACCAGGCGCTCGCCGCGTACAGGCAGCTCGGCGGCCCGAAGGCGCTCTACCTCGGCGACGTCGGCCACTCGCCCGCACCGAACCCGACCGCCGAGCAGCCGACGCTCTACGGCCTCGCGGTCAAGTGGTTCGACCGGTACCTGAAGGGCGCCGCCAACGGCGTCGACAAGACGAAGGTGCTCCTCGCCCACGATCCGTGGGACGGCACGACGACGTCGTACACCGGCATCCCGCCGACGAGCAGCGTGTCGGTGAACCTGCCCGGCGCGACGACGATGACGGGGGCGACCGGCAAGGTCGTGCGCAGCGTGCGCATCACCGGCGGCCCGCACGAGACCTTCGGCGACTCGACGGTGACGGTGAAGTACTCCGGCGCGAGCGGGTGGGACCGCCTCGTCGCCGTGCTGACCGTGCAGGGCAACCCGACGCCGATCACGGCGGGCGGCATCAAGCTCACCGGCGCCGCGTCGGGCACGGCGACGATCAAGCTGCTGGACGAGGCCGTGAAGATCCCGGCCGGCAAGAAGCTGACGCTCTACCTCTCGTCGACCTCGCTCGCGCAGAGCGCCGGCAATCCGCTCTACATCGCGGCCGTCTCCGACCCGGCGGCGAAGATCACGATCGGCAAGGTGACGTTGAAGCTCTCGCTGCTCAAGAAGGCCGTGTCGAAGGTCTTCGCGCGCAGGCTCGCCGTGCACCACGCGACCACCCCGGGCATCACGAAGACGCAGATCGTCCTCGGCGCCACCGGCCCGCTGAGCGGCACCGAGTCGGCGTACGAGCCGGTGCTGAGCGGGGCGACGGCGTACTTCGACTACGTGAACGCGCACGGCGGCGTCGACGGACGGAAGATCGTCTACAAGGTCGAGGACGACCAGTACGACCCGGTGCAGACGGTGCAGAAGACGCAGCAGCTCGTCGAGCAGGACGGCGTCTTCGCGATCTTCAACTCGATCGGCACCGAGCACGCGATCGCGGTGCGCGACTACCTGAACCAGCACAAGGTGCCGCAGCTCTTCGTCGGCTCGGGCGCGCAGGCGATCGGCGCGAACCACGCGAAGTACCCGTGGACGCTCGGCCTCTTGCCGAACTTCGTCGGCGAGGGATCCGTCTACGGGCGCCTGATCGCGAAGGAGCACCCGAACGCGAAGATCGCCGTGCTCTACGAGAACGACGAGTACGGCAGCGAGCTGCTCGCCGGCCTGAAGAAGGGGCTCGGCGGCAAGGCAGGCCAGATCGTCAGCTCGGTGTCGTACGCGCTGCTCGACACGAACGTCATCTCGCAGGTGCAGCAGCTGCACGCGTCGGGCGCCGACACGTTCGTCATCTTCGCGCTGCCGCAGGAGGCGGCGCAGGCGTTCGTCGCCGCGGACAAGCTCGGCTGGAAGCCGTTCGAGTACGTCACCTCGGTGTCGATCGACCCGGCGGTGATGAAGATCGTGCGGCTGAGCGCGTCGCCGACGACCGGTGCCGGCGCGACGTCGATGGCGTTCCTGCACGACCCGACGAACCCGACGCAGCAGCAGTCCGCCGGCGTGAAGCTCTACCTCCAGATCATGAAGCGCTACCTGCCGAAGGAGGATCCGAAGGCGGTCGCGCACATCTACGGGATGATGGCCGCCTACGCGATGGTCGACGCGTTGAAGCAGGCGGGGAAGAACCCGACGCGTGCCGGCGTGCTGAAGGCCGCGACGCATCTGAACGAGACGAATCCGTTCCTGCTCCCCGGTCTGACGCTGACGACCGGGCCGAATGATTACTTCCCGATCGGGAAGGCCTATGTGGTGAAGTTCCAGCACGGCTACTGGAACGTCCTCGGCAAGCCTCTCACCGTCGGTTGACCCGACTCCAAACGAAAGGACACACGCACATGAGGAAGCTCCTCGCCGCCGGGGCCGCCTTCTGCGCCCTCGCGTTCGCACAGGGTGCGTTCGCGGCGAACACGGCGACGATCTCGGTGTCGCACTCGCCGATGATCCTCGCCGGCTCGAAGGCGACGACAATCCACGTCAGCATCCCGCAGTCGACGGATCCGATCGCCGCGATCAACATCTTCGTCCCGAGCGGCTACACGCTCAACACGAGCCAGTCGGCCGGCACGACGATCGGCACCGTGACCGCGACCGCGTTCTCGCACGACGCCGGACTGACGCTCCCGCTCAGCGGCAACGTCACCGCCGACAGCCCGGCGAGCCACGCGAGCGACTCGACGCAGTGCGCAGGCACGGCGACGAGCCAGGCCGTGTGGATCCTCAATCTGACGGTCGCCGGGCAGACGATCGCGCTGCCGCTCTACGTGAACCCGACCGCCGGGTCGCAGGCCGCGCTCGGCGCGTACCGGCTGACGATCTGCCTGCCGCCGCCGGACGTGCCCGTCGGCACGCCGGGGCGCTCCGCGCAGGGCGCGCAGGTGCTCGACGCGCAGTTCACGGTCAACGGCATCTTCCAGACCCCGACCGCAGCGGGGACGAAGGTGTTCGAGTCGACGTTCACGCCCTACAACCCCGGCAAGGGCACCGTCAACCTCGCCGGCACGTTCGAGGCGCGCGCGATCGTCGGCCTGCCGGCCGTCGTCTCGCTCGGCAAGACGTACAACAAGAAGTCGAACACGTGGACGGTGACGGGCAAGGTGACCGAAGGCGGCTCGGCCGTCGGCGGCGCGGCGATCGTCATCGCGCACGGGACGTCGGCGACGCGCCTGACCGCGACCTCGACCGCGACGAGCTCCGCCTCCGGGACGTTCTCGAAGAGCGGCAAGCTCGCGCCACGGAAGGCGACGTACTTCCGCGCCAACACGACCGTGAAGGAGCGGAGCGTCGCGAGCGGGTGCGCGAACCCGCTGCCGGCGACCGTCGCCCCGGCAGGCTGCGTCAGCGCGACGCTCTCGCCGTGGTCGGCGTCGAGCGCAGTGATCAAGCTCACCCCGCCGCCGGTCAAGAAGAAGAAGTAGCCGATGCCGTTCGCCGGGCCCCGTGCGCGCTAGTAGCGTGCGGGGCCTGGCGCCTCCGGTCCGCATCGGCACGTGCTCCTGGGCCGACGAGGCTCTCTCGAAGTGGTTCTACCCGCCGAAGCTGCCGGCGAAGGAGCGGCTCGCCTACTACAGCGACTTCTTCGACACCGTCGAGGTCGACTCGACGTACTACCGGCGGCCGGCCGAGTCG
>JBEQUF010000022.1:0-3405 GCA_040349295.1 Actinomycetota bacterium
CGAGCAGGTGCGGCATCTGCTCGAGATCCGACGGGACGTTCGGGTTGTCGCGTGCGAAGTGCACGTTGTCGAAGACGATGTTGATGACGTGGCTGACGCCGTTGCCGAGACGGCAGCTGCTCGCGGCGTGGTCGTTGCCGCCGCCCGAGACCGCGCCGGTGCGTGCCGTCGCGACGTGCGCGGCAGCCAGCGCCGCAGCGACGAACGCCGCTGCGCCGAGAACCTTCAATCCCCTCATTGCACTCCCTTTCCTGACTCGGTTTCCCCTGACCGGTGCCGCAGGAAAGCCTCGTCGCCGTCCCCCCGAGGATGGGCTACGAGGTGGTGACGCTCTCGCGTCGGAGCTGTTCTACTACAGGCCCTTCGGCCGTGCCGCGCCGAAGAAACGTCCAGCTTCGGGCCGGACGAAGCCCATCCGCTCGTACATCAGCTCGAGCGTCTCCTCGGAGGCGCGCCGCGCCTTGTCGGCGCCGACGGCGAGCAGCCGCTGCAGCTCGCGCTCGTCGGAGCGCAGCGCCTCGAACCGCTCCCGGATCGGCGACAGGAGCTCGACGACCGACTCGCCGACCGCCTCCTTCAGGTCGCCGTAGCCCGAGTCCGCGAATCGCCGCTCGAGCTCCTCGATCGTGTCGCCGGTCGCCACCGACATGATCTCGAGCAGGTTGCTGACGCCGGGCTTCTCCTCCCGCGCGTAGCGGATCTCGCGCTCCGAGTCGGTGACCGCCGTCTTGAACTTCTTGCGGATCTGGTCGGGCGAGTCGGCGATGTACACCGCGCCCTGCTCCGACGAGAAGGTCGTCGACATCTTCTTCGTCGGCTCCTGGAGATCCATGATCCGGCCGCCGACCTCCGGGTACCGGCCGTCGGGCACCTTGAAGGTGTCGCCGAAACGGAAGTTGAAGCGCTCGGCCACGTCGCGGGCCAGCTCGAGGTGCTGGCGCTGGTCGTCGCCGATCGGCACGAGGTCGGTCTGGTAGAGCAGGATGTCGCCCGCCATCAGGACGGGATAGGTGAAGAGGCCGGCCGAGATGAACTCGGTCGCGCCGGACTTGTCCTTGAACTGGGTCATCCGGCCCAACTGGCCGTAGCCGGTCACGGCCGAGAGGAGCCACGCCGCCTCGGCGTGCGCGGTCACGTGCGACTGGCAGAAGACGACCGACTTCTCGGCGTCGAGGCCGGTGGCGAAGAGCATCGCGGCCAGGTCGAGCGTCGAGCGGCGCAGCTCGGCCGGGTCGTAGTCGACCGTGATCGAGTGCAGGTCGACGATGCAGAAGAAGGCGTTCGAGCCCTCCTGGGTCTGGACGTACTGGCGAAAGCCGCCCGAGTAGTTCCCGAGCGTCTTCCTGCCGGTGGGCTGGATGCCGCTGAAGACCGTCCGCTTGTTCTCCGTCATGGGTCGTCGAACGTTAGCCGTGCCTACACTGAGGCGATGGCTGTCACCGGCGCACCCGAGCTCCTGATCGTCATGGGCGCGGCAGCGACGCCCGAGCAGGTCGACGAGGTCGTCGCCCGGCTCGACGAGGCGGGCTGCGGCGCGGTCGTCACCCCGGGCCGCGAGGCGACGGTGATCGGCGCGATCGGCGAGCGCGAGCTGCTCGCCGCGCTGCCCCTCGAGGGCTACGCGGGCGTCGAGCAGGTCCTGCCGATCCTCAAGCCCTACAAGCTCGTCTCGCGCGAGCTCTCCCCGGATCCGACGCTGATCGACGTCCGCGGGCGCCGGATCGGCGACGGCTACTTCGGCTTCATCGCCGGCCCGTGCACGGTCGAGAGCCGCGAGCAGACGATGGAGTCGGCCCGCGCGGTCGCGGCCGAGGGCGTGACGATGCTCCGGGGCGGCGCCTTCAAGCCGCGCACCTCGCCGTACGCCTTCCAGGGGCTCGGCGACGAGGCGCTCGAGATCCTGCGCGAGGCGCGCGAGGAGACGGGGCTGCCGCTCGTGACCGAGCTGATGGACCCGCGGCACGTCGAGGCCGTCGTCGAGACGACCGACGTCATCCAGATCGGTGCGCGGAACATGTCGAACTTCTCGCTCCTCTCCGAGGTCGGCCGCGCGCCGAAGCCGGTGCTGCTGAAGCGCGGCCTCTCCTCGACCGTCGAGGACCTGCTGATGGCGGCCGAGTACATCGTCAAGGAGGGGAACCAGGAGGTCATCCTCTGCGAGCGCGGGATCAAGACCTTCGAGACCGCGACGCGCTTCACGCTCGACATCGGCGCCATCCCGGTGCTGAAGCAGGAGACGCATCTGCCGGTGATCGTCGACCCCTCGCACCCGGCCGGCCGGCGCGACCTCGTCCTGCCGCTCGCCCGCGCCGCGGTCGCCGCCGGCGCCGACGGGATCATCGTCGAGGTGCACCCGCGCCCCGAGGAGGCGCTTTGCGACGGGCCGCAGCTGATCCCGACCGCCGACTTCCCGGACTTCGCCGCAGCGATCCGCGCACTCGCGTCGCTGATGGGCAAGACGATCGGCTAGCGCCATGTTGGTGGAGCCTGCGGCGCGCATCACCGGACACGTCGCGGTCCCGGGCGACAAGTCCGTCTCGCATCGCTCGCTCCTGATCGGCGCCATGTCGCCGGGGGCGACGCGCGTGCGCGGCTTCGGGCGCGGCGGCGACACCGAGTCGACGATCGGCGCCGTGCGCGCGCTCGGCGGCTTCGTCGAGGACGCCGACGACCGCGAGCTCGTCGTCCACGGCGCCGACTTCCGCGACGCCGAGATCGACTGCGGCAACGCCGGCACGCTGATGCGCCTGATCGCCGGGCTGCTCGGCGGCCGCGGCGGCACCTACACGCTCACCGGCGACGAGTCGCTCAGCGCGCGGCCGATGGAGCGGATCGCGGAGCCGCTCCGCCGCATGGGCGTCGCGATCGAGACGACCGACGGCCACGCCCCGCTGCGGATCGCGCCGGCCGAGGTGCGCGGCATCGACTACGAGCTGCCGGTCGCGAGCGCGCAGGTGAAGTCGGCGCTGCTCCTGGCCGGGCTCGGCGCGTCCTCGCCGACGACCGTCGTCGAGCCGACGCCGACCCGGGACCACACGGAGCTGATGCTCGAGGCGGCCGGGATCCGCGTCACCCGGCGGCCGACGAGCGTCACCGTCCATCCGGGAACGCCGAAGCTCGACGAGATCGTCGTGCCGGGCGACATCTCGAGCGCTGCGCCGCTCCTCGTCGCGGCCGCGCTCCTCCCGGGCAGCGACCTGACGATCCACGACCTGGGCCTCAACCCGCGCCGCATCGGCCTGCTCGACGTGCTCGAGCGGATGGGGGCGCGGATCGCGATCTTCGACCGCCGCCGGGAAGGGAGCGAGCCGGCCGGCTCGGTCCAGGTCGAGCACGGCGAGCTCGTCGCGACGGAGGTGACGGCGGCCGAGGTGCCGGCGATGGTCGACGAGCTGCCGCTCGTCG
>JBEQUF010000034.1:0-6765 GCA_040349295.1 Actinomycetota bacterium
GTTCTACACGAAGGACTTCTTCCTCTATCTCGGCCGGCACATCGGGCTGCCCGTCGCGCTCGAGGGCGCGCTGAAGCTGAAGGAGATCTCGTACATCCCGACCGACGCGTATTCGGCCGGCGAGATGAAGCACGGTCCGATCGCGCTGCTCGACGAGGGGACGCCGGTCGTCGTCGTCGCGACGAACATCCACGTGTACGACAAGATCGTCTCGAACATCCAGGAGACGCGGGCCCGCGGCGCGCACGTGATCGCGATCGCGACCGAGGGCAACGAGGACATCCAGCACCACGCCGACGACGTCATCTACGTGCCGAAGACGCCGGCGTTCCTGCAGGCGGCGCTCGCCGTCATCCCGCTGCAGCTCCTCGCCTACCGCATCGCGCGGCTCCGCGGCCTGAACGTCGACCAGCCGCGCAACCTCGCGAAGACCGTCACGGTCGAGTAGCGGCGCCCAGTCGAAGCACTCAGTTGAGCTCGCGGCGCAGGCGCTTCGTCTCGCCGCGGCGACGCTTGCCGTCGAGCCGGCGCTGAACCGACGACGCGCTCGGCTTCGTCGGCACGCGCCGGCGCTCGACGCGGAGCGCCGCGCGCAGCTGCTCGACGAGACGCTCCGTCGCCAGCTCCTTGTTCCGCAGCTGGCTGCGCTCGTCCTGCGCGACCGCGCGCAGCACCGGGCCGGCGCGGGCGACGACGCGGCGCTTCTGCGTCTCGCTCAGCGCACCCGACGACTCGACGTCGAACACCGCCTCGACGCGCGTCTCCGACTTCTGCGCGTGCTGGCCGCCGGGGCCGCTCGAGCGGGAGGTTCGCAGCTCGATCTCCGCGCGCGGCAGCACGACGCTGCGCGTGACGCGAATAGACTCGGAAGCACTCATGGCGGCCATTCTCCTCGACGTGGACGGTGTGCTGCACGTGTCCGGCGAGCCGCTCCCCGGCGCCGCCGACGCCGTGCGCCGCCTGCGCGAGAACGGCCATCGCCTGCGCTTCGTGACGAACACGACGATCCGCTCACGGACGCAGCTCGCCGACCTCCTGCGCTCCCACGGCCTCGAGCTCGAGGACGAGGAGGTGCAGACCGCCGCGAGCGCCGCGGTCTCCATCCTCAAGGGCAAGCGGGTGCTCGCCCTCGTCATGCACGCCCTCGTCCGCGACCTCGAGGGGCTCGAGCTCGTCGGCGAGGACGCCGACGCCGTCCTGATCGGCGGTGCGGACGAGACCCCGGAGACCGGCCTCGTCTTCTCGTACATGAACCTCGCGCGCGCCTTCGCCGAGCTCGAGGCGGGTGCCGAGCTCTACTGCCTGCACCGCAACCGCTGGTGGCAGACGAAGCACGGGCCGCTCCTCGACTCCGGTGCATTCGTCGCCGGGCTCGAGTACGCCGCGGAGGCCGAGGCGACGGTGCTCGGCAAGCCGAGCCCGCGCTATTTCGAAGCCGCCTGCGAGGCGCTCGACGCCGACATCGAGATGACCTGGATGGTCGGCGACGACCTCGAGAGCGACATCGCGGGCGCGCAGGCGCTCGGCATGCGCTCCGTGCTCCTGCGCACCGGCAAGTTCCGTCCGGATGCGGTCGAGCAGTCACGCGTGCAGCCCGACGGGATCGTCTCGTCGATCGCGCACCTGCCGGAATGGCTCGAGGAACATCTGTGACCCGGACGGCGATCGCGACCTGGACCGTCGCGCTCGTCTTCGCGACGCTGATCGGGATCTGGGTCGTGCACGAGCACCGCATCCGTGCGCGCGCGTGCACGCACGGCACCGCCCACGCGTGCACCGAGGCGAAGAAGACCGAGGACGGGGCGATCCTCATGGGCGTGCTCGGCGCCGTCTTCCTCGTCGTCTTCGGCGGCGTCTTCGTCGCGTCGAAAACGAGGACGCGATGACGAGCGTCGGCACCGACCTGATCGAGATAGCGCGGATCGCGCGCTCGCTGGCGCGCTACCCGACCTTCAAGGACCGCTGCTTCACGGAAGCGGAGCAGGCGTACTGCGACTCGCGCCGCAATCCGGCCGAGAGCTATGCCGGCCGCTTCGCGGGGAAGGAGGCGGTCGGCAAGGCGCTCGGCTTCGGCGTCGCGCGGGCGTTCGCCTGGAAGGAGATCGAGATCGTCGGACGGCCGAAGCCGGCGGTGAAGCTGTCGGGCCGGCTCGCCGCCGTCGCCGAGGCGCGCGGCGTGACGGCGATCGACCTCTCGATGACGCATTCGCGCGAGCTCGCGCAGGCGGTCTGCATTGCCACCTGAGCTCGAGTCCCTGTACACGGCGGACGAGATGCGCGCCGCGGAGGCCGGCCACGACGTGGCGACGCTGATGGAGCGGGCCGGGAGGCTCGCCGCCGAGGCGGCGCTCCAGGAGATGCACGGCGCGGACCCGTGGACGGTCGTCGTCGGCGGCGGCGCCAACGGCGGCGACGGCCGCATCATGGCGCGCCACCTCGAAGCGGGCGGCAAGCAGGTCAGGCTCGTCGACGCGACGGCCGGCGAGTCCGAGCTCGGCGAGCCGGAGGTGATCGTCGACGCGCTCTTCGGCACCGGCTTCACGGGGGTGCCGCGGCCCGAGGCGGCGGCGCTGATCGAGCGGATCAACGCCCATGCTGCGAAGGTCTTCGCCGTCGACGTGCCCTCCGGCGTCGACGCGTCGACGGGCGAGGTGCCGGGTGTCGCCGTCCGGGCCGACGCGACCGTCACCTTCCACGGCCGCAAGGTCGGCGTCGTCGTCGCGCCGGGGCGCTTCCACGCCGGACGCATCCGGGTCGCCGACATCGGGCTCGATCCGCGTGACACGGCGACGCGGATCGCGCTGCCGGAGCTGCTCGCGAGCGTGCCGCGCCGCAGCGAGGGCGACAACAAGTACACGTCCGGGCATGTGCTCGTCGTCGGCGGCTCGCCGGGTCTGACCGGTGCGCCGTCGCTGACGGCGGCGGCCGCGATGCGCGCGGATGCCGGGTACGTCACCGTCGCGGCGCGCGAATCGTCGATCCCGGTGCTCGAGCAACGCCTGCTGGAAGCCGTCAAGCGGCCGCTGCCCGAGCAGCTCGGCGACAAGGCCGCGGACGCCGTCCTCGAGCTCGCGGCGAAGGCCGGCGCCGTCGCCCTCGGACCCGGCCTCGGCCGGGACGACGGCGCGAAGACGCTCGTCCGCCGGCTGCTCGCCGAGATCGAGCTGCCGATGGTCGTCGACGCGGACGCGCTCTTCGAGCTCGAGCCGGCCGCCTGGGGCGGTCCGCGCGTCCTGACCCCGCACGAGGGCGAGCTCGAGCGCCTGCTCGGCCACGAGGTGAAGACGCGGCGGCTCGCAGCGGTGCGCGAGGCGGCCGAGCGGTTCGGCTGCGTCGTCCTCCTCAAGGGGGCGGACACGCTCGTCGCGGCGCCCGGCGCCGGCGTGCTCGTCTCGGCGCTCGGACGGCCGTCGCTCGCGACCGCCGGCACCGGCGACGTGCTGACGGGCATCGTCGGCGCATTCCTCGCGAAGGGGATGGAGCCGCAGCGCGCCGCGCTCGCGGCCGCGGTGGCACAGCAGCGGGCGTCCGTCGAGGCGGCACAGCGGGCGGGGCTCGTCGCGAGCGACCTCGTCGAGGCGCTGCCGCGGGTGCTCAGGTAGGCCGTGTACCGCTCCGAGCTCACCGTCGACCTGGCTGCCGTCCGCCGCAACGTCGCGACCCTCCTGCGCGCCCTGAACGGCGCCGAGCTCTTCGCCGTCGTCAAGGCGAACGGCTACGGACACGGCGCTGCCGACGTCGCGGGCGCGGCGCTCACGGCCGGCGCCGCCGCGCTCTGCGTCGCCACCGTCCCCGAGGGGCTCGCGCTCCGCCGCGAATTCGCGACCGCGCGGATCATCGTCATGGGGCCGGCGACGAACCGCGAGATCGGGCAGGCGCGCGAGGCGCGGCTCGAGCTCGTCGTCTCGACCGACGACATCCCGCCCGGCGTCCGCGTGCATCTCAAGCTCGACACCGGCATGGGCCGCTGGGGCCTCTCGGAGCTGCCGCAGCCGCCGGTCGAGGTCGTCGGCCTGATGAGCCATCTCGCGACCGCCGACACCGACGCGCGCTTCGCCGAGTGGCAGATCGAGCGGTTCCGCAACGCCACCGCGGCCTACACGTACCTGACCCGGCACATCGCGAACAGCGCCGGCGCGCTCCGCTACCCGTCCGCTCGGTTCGACGCGGCGAGGTGCGGCATCGCCCTCTACGGCCTGTCGCCGTTCGGCACCGACCCCGGTGAAGACGGGCTGGAGCCGGCGCTGACCTGGACGTCGCAGCTCGCGCAGGTCCGGCTCCTGCGGGCCGGGTACAGCACCGGCTACGGGCGGCGCTTCGTCGCCGAGCGCGACACGTGGATCGGCATCGTCCCGGTCGGCTATGCCGACGGCTTCCGCCGCGGCCTGACCGGCACGCAGGTCCGCGTCGCCGGGGAGCTGCGGCCCGTCGTCGGCACCGTCTCGATGGATGCGTTCGCGGTCGAGCTCGACCGCGAGCTCCCGATCGGCACGCCGGTCGTGCTCGTCGGGCGCGGCGTGCTGCTGGAGGAGCACGCGCGCGTCGCCGGGACGATCACGTACGAGCTGGCCACCGGCATCAACAGCGACCCGACACGGGCGCGACGCGTCGTCGTGTCGTGAGCCGCTTCGCCGAGCAGGCCGACCGGATCGCCGCGCGGCAGGACGCGCACGCGGAGGAGCTCGCCGCCGCCGTGCGCGACTTCGTCCTGCCCGGCGGCGACGAGCGAGCGCTCGACGCCGGCACCGGCACGGGCGCGCTCGCGCTCGCCCTGGCGCCCGCCGTGCGCGAGGTCGTCGGCGTCGACGTCGTTCCCGCGCTGCTCGAGCGGGCCCGCGAGCGCGCGCCGGCGAACGCGACGTTCGTAGAGGGCGACATGACGGCGCTGCCGTTCGGCGACGGGTCGTTCGACCTCGCGGGCACGCTCAGGACGCTGCACCACGTCCACCGGCCGGAGCTGGCGGTCGCCGAGCTCGCGCGCGTGACCCGGCGGGGCGGGCACGTGCTCGTCGTCGACCAGCTCGCGCCGGCCGACCCGCTCGAGGCTGTGGCCGTCGACCGGTTCGAGCGGGCGCGGGCCGACGACCACGAGCGCCTCCTCTCCGACCAGGACCTGCGGAGCCTCTTCGACGCGAACCGGCTGGTGCTCGTGCGGGAGCGCCGCGCGACCGAGCGCCGGGATCTGGCCTCGTTCCTCGATCTGGCGGGCTGCGAAGGGGAGGCGAGGAGCCGCGCGGAGGCGCTCGCGCCGCACGGGCCCGAGGCGTTCACCGCCGAGATCGGCTGGTATCTCCTCCGTCAGGCGTAGCGATTCTCATGAAGGTCGGATACAACGGAGGCGTGCGCCTCTCGCTCGCCCTGCTCGCCGCGCTCGGTGCGGCCCTGGCCGTCCTCGGTCCGGCCGAGGGAGCCTTTCCGGGCTCGAACGGGCTGATCGCGTTCACCTGCAACACGAACCAGATCTGCGTCGTCAATCCGGACGGCAGCGGTGAGAAGACGCTGATCAACTCGGGGATCGACCCGGCCTGGTCGCCCGGCGGCACGAAGCTCGCCTTCAGCGACGCCGGCAGCGTCTTCACGGCGAACGCCGACGGCAGCAACCAGGTCGACTTCGAGGATCAGGCGCTCCATCCGAGCTGGTTCAACAACACGACGACGCTCGCCTTCACCGACCAGGTGACCGGCAAGATCGCAACCAAGTCGACGTCGGCCGAGACCGACCTCTCGCCCGGGCCGGGTGACGATGACGCCGCCGTCTCGCCGAACGGCCAGACGATCGTCTACGACGCGCTCGTCGGCTCGAACTACCAGCTCTTCAAGATCTCGACCAGCGGCGGCACCGCCACGCAGCTGACGAACGACCCGAACGACCACTACGCCCCGGCCTGGTCGCCTGACGGGGCGTCGATCCTCTACGAGGACCCCCTGAACGGGATCTACAAGATTCCGGCCGCCGGCGCACTGAACACGACGCCGCCCGTGGTCGTCTCGGGCGACGCGCACGACCCTGCGTACTCGCCGGACGGCACGAAGATCGTCTACGCGACCAACGCCGGCGCGCTGTACGTCGCGAACGCCGACGGGTCGAGTCCCACGATCATCGTGCAGTCGACGCTCAACGCGAACGCGCCGGACTGGGGAAGCGCCGCGCTCTCGACCGGCGGCGGCGGCAACTCGACGCCGTCCGACACGGTCAACGGGCCGACGAACACGAGCTACCCGGTGATCACGCTCGCCACCGGCGACTCGACGCCGGTCGTCGGACACTCGCTCTTCGCGAGCACCGGCACCTGGACGGGCACCTTCCCGATCTCGTACACGTACCAGTGGAAGCGCTGCGATCCGAGCGATCCGATCAACGGCTCGTGCTTCACCATCTCGGGGGCGACCTCGAGCTCCTACACGCCGACGCCGGCCGACTACGGCATGCGACTTCGCGTCGCCGTCAGCGCGACGAACACCGACGGGCGGCACACGCAGAACTCGGAGGTGACGGCGCAGACGATCGCGATCGCGCCGAAGAACACGGCGACGCCGCCGATCACGCCGGGCGGCACCACGCGGGTCGGGCAGGCACTGAGCGTCGCGACCGGAACCTGGTCGGGCTCGAGCCCGATCGCGTTCACGTACTCGTGGCGGCGCTGCAACCCGACGGGCGATCTCCCGTCCTGCGTCGCGATCACGGGGGCGACGTCGTCGAGCTACACGCCGACCACGGCGGACATCGGGTTCTCGCTCCGCGTCTGGATCACGGGCACGAACGTC
>JBEQUF010000035.1:0-9154 GCA_040349295.1 Actinomycetota bacterium
CGGCCGGCCGGATCGGGAAGCGCTTGCCGGCCGCGACGAAGACGGTCGGCCTGTGCGCGAGCTTGGCGGACTTCTGCTGCAGGAGCGACTGCGCGTCGCTCGCCTTCATCCCCCCGACGGCGACGCCGTCGATCGTCACGCCCTTCGCGAGCGTCGTCGGCGAGCCGGCGAAGGCCAGGCCGAGCAGCACGGCGATCGCCGCGAGGCCCAGCACGACGTAGGCAATCCGGCGCCCCACCGCGACCCAGAGTACCCGTGACACTTGCCGCGAGCGGCCTGGCCCGGAAACGGGCGCGTCGACGGCGAACGAGACGCCGAACAGCGTCGCTCGAACGCGCGAGACGGCCGCGCGGTTGCGCTACTCCCAGCGCACCTCGACCGCACGCTCGAGGGGCAGCGGCAGCGTCGCCGCCTCCGCCTCGACGGCGGCCCGCCGCCCCGCGTCGAGCCGAGACCAGGGCTCGACGCGGACGACGTGCCGGTCGCGCCGCCACGTCCCGCGGAGCTCGCCGTCGACGAGCAGCGCACCCGGCCAGACGCGCGTCGTCCAGAGCCGCGCCCGCTGGGAGGCGTCCGGCACGAGCAGTGCGCGCTCGGCGCCCTGCAGCAGGTAGTAGGCGTCGCCGCTCGGCAGGAGGCGTGCCGGCGCGGGCGCCGGGTCGCCCGCGCGAACCGCCTCTTCGTCGGCGGCGAGGATGAGCTCGTCGCCGAGCGGCGTCCGCACCGGCAGGAGCTCGCGCTCGAGCGAGGCGTACGTGGCTGTGGCGGCGGGCAGCTTCACGCCCGCCCAGACGGCGAAGTGGGCGGCGGTCGTCGGGCCGAAGACGTGGAGATGGCGGCGCGCGAGCTCCCGCCGCGCCTCGGCGGGGTCGATCGCCGGCCGTTCGACGTTCCAGACGAGCGGCGAGCGTGCGCCTTCCCAGCGGATCGCGATCGTGCCGGTCGCCGCGCCGTACTTGAGCATGTTCGGGTTGACGCCGAGCCGGGCGCCGAGCTCGTCGTGCGTCGCCCGCCCACCCCGCAGCGCCTCGCGCACCCGAGCCGCCTCCCGCTCGGCGCGCTCGCGCGCCTTCGCTCCTTCCGGGTAGCGGCCGAGGGAGAAGATCGCGAAGTCGCGCGCCGCGACGACGTAGACGCTGAAGCGCGGCCCCCAGAGCTGCGCGAGCGCGCGGTCGTCGAGGATCGCCGGCGGCACGTCGCGCACGCGCGCGTGCAGCGAGAGCACTGCGGCTCGCGGCATGCTGTCCTGCAGTCCCGCCCACGCCGCCCGGCGCAGCGACGCGGCGCTGCGCGGTAGCCGCTCGTCGAGCCCGCCCGCGCGTCGCCGGAACGCGAGGATCTGGTCGCGCGTCACCTTCACACGGCTAGTTTCCCTGCCGTGGAGGTCGGCCGCGAAGCTGCTCGCCGCTTTCTCGTCGCGCGGCACTTTCTCTCGCCGCCCCGGTCGCTCGCCGGTCTCGACGGCGTACGCGAGGTCTTCGCGCGGTTCGGCGCGATCCAGTTCGACCCGATCAACGTCGCCGGACGCAACCACGACCTCGTGCTGCACGCGCGCGTCGCGGGCTACGAGCCGGCGTGGTGCGACGAGCTGTACGAGCGCCGGGAGCTCGTCGAGGCGACGAACAAGGCGCTGTCGTTCGTGCCGACGGACGAGTTCCCGTGGTTCCGGCACGTGTGGGGCCGCAAGGGGCCTCGCTTCCACGCGGCGGCGCTCGCCGACAACGCCGAGGTCGCGGAACAGGTGCTCGAGCGCATCCGCAGCGAGGGCCCGCTCTCGGTCGGCGACTTCGAACGCCGGGCCGGCGCGACGAAGAACTGGTTCGGCCTGCCGGAGAATGCCGTGCGCTCCGTGCTCGAGGCGTACACGGTCACCGGCGTCATCGGGCTCGCGCGTCGCGACGGCAACACGCGGTACTACGACCTGCTCGAGCGGCTGCTGCCCGCGGAGATCCTCGCGCATGCGGTGCCGGAGCGCGAGCAGCAGCTGCACAAGCTGCTGTCGCGGCATCGCGCCCACGGCCTGCTCGCGGCGGGCGGCGCGGGCGGCACCTTCGACCGCATCGCGAGCCCGGCGGACCGGAAGGCGCTGCTGCAGGAGCTGGTCGCGGCCGGAGCGCTCGTGCAGGTCGCCGTCGAGGGACTCCGCGGCAAGCGGTTCGTCCTTCCCGCCGAGCTGTCGCTGCTCCGGTCGCCGCCGCCGCCCGCGGCGGCGGTCGCGTTCATCCCACCGTTCGACCCGCTGCTGTGGGACACGGCGCTCCTCGCCTCGCTCTTCGAGTTCGCCTTCGTGTGGGAAGGCTTCTTCAAGGCGGAGAAGCGGCGCTGGGGCTACTACGTGCTGCCGATCGTGTTCGGCGACCGCTTCGTCGGCCGCATCGAGCCGCGGATCGACCGCGAGCGCGGCTGCGTCGAGGTGATCGGGCTCTGGTGGGAGGACGGGTTCGCGCCGGCACGCGCCGCAGGCTTCGTCGACGCGATGCGCGACGCCTTGCGCGCCTATCTACGGTTCGCCGGCGTCGAGCGGCTCGAGTGGCAGGCGCACCTCGCGGCCGAGCGACGGCGCTTCGCGCTCTGAGCCGCGCGTCACGGTCAGGTAGGCGACGCCGGCGACGATCAGCACGGCGAGCACGCCGGCGACCGGGCCGTCGCCGAGACCGAGCCCGCCCGCGTGGCGTCCCTTGCCCGTCCAGTCGGCAAAGGACGCGCCGAGCGGCCGCGTCAGGACGTACGCGGCCCAGAACGCGAGGATGCCGTTGATCCGGAACGCGGCAAACGCGACGCCCGGGAGCGCGAACAGCACCGCGAACACGATCCCGGCCGAGAGGAAGCCGAGGTTGAACGTGTAGGCCGCGAGGTCGCCGAGCGCCGTCCCCATCGCAAACGTCGCGAGGACCGCCGCCCAGTAGAAGAGCTCACGCCGGTCGGTCGTGATGCTGTGGATCGAGAGCGTCCCCTCGACGCGGCGCCAGCTCCAGAAGACGGCGACGAGGATGACCGCGAAGAGGATCGACGACACGATGTACGGGACGCCGAACTCGACGTGCAGCACGTCCGCGGCCATCGTCCCGAAGACCGCGACCATCGCGACCGCGAGCCAGTACATCCACGGGACGTAGCGCTTCGCGCGCAGCTGGATCGCCATCGCGACGGCGAACACGACGAAGCCGGCGACGACGGCGAGGTAGGGATTGACGTCGTGGACGAGCGCGTCCGACGTCGACTCGCCGAATGCGGTCGTCAGCAGCTTCACGATCCAGAAGGCCGCCGTGATGCGGGCGGGAACCCTGAGCACGGCGCGACGGTACGAACGCGAGATGAGAGCGCCGTGAGCGCTAGAAGACGAAGAGCTCGACGCCGCCGGAGACGTTGATCTCCGCGCCGGTGATGAAGCTCGCGAGGTCGCTGCAGAGGAAGGCGACCGTGTTCGCGATCTCCTGCGGGAGCCCCGGCCGCTTCAGCGCCGTGCGCGCGACGATGCGCTCGTTCATCGCCTCGTTCGCCATGTGGTACGCCTCGGTGCCGATCACGCCGGGGACGATCGCGTTGCAGGTGATGCCGTGGCGCGCCCCTTCCATCGCGAGCGTCTTCGTCAGACCGAGGAGCCCGGCCTTCGTCGTCGAGTAGCTCGCCTGGCCGAAGCCGCCGAGCGTGCCCGCGACCGAGGACATGTTCACGACGCGGCCCCAGCCGCGCTCGCGCAGGTGCGGCCACACGGCCTGTGCGCAGTTGAACGCGCCGGTCAGGTTGACGCGCAGGTCGCGCTCCCAGAGCTCGGGCGCCTGCTGGTGGAACTGGCCGACGTGGTCGAGCGTTCCCGCGTTGTTGACGAGGATGTCGACGGCGCCGAGCTCCTCGACGGCGCGCGCGACCGCGGCGTCGACCTGGGCACGGTCGGTGACGTCGCAGCGGACCGCGAGCGCGCGCCGGCCCATGCCGCGGATCTCGTCGACCGTCTCCTCGGTGTGGACGAGACCCTGCTGCCGCGCGACGGTGGCGAGCGCGCCGTAGCGGTCCGTCTCGTCCGTCAGCTCCGACTCGACGAGCAGGTCGGCGACGACGACGTCGGCGCCCGCCCGTGCGATCGTCAGCGCGTCGCCGCGGCCGAGGCCGCGCGACCCGCCGGTCACGAACGCGACGCGGCCGCCGAGGTCGATCTCGAGCGCCAATTCGCGCGGAGCCTACTGCCCTTTGGGCATGAAGAGCTCTTTCGCGATCACGAGGCGCTGGATCTGACTGGTCCCCTCGTAGATCTGGAAGAGCTTCGCGTCGCGCATGAGCTTCTCGACCGGGTACTCCTTCATGTAGCCGTAGCCGCCGAAGACCTGGACGGCGTCGGTCGTCACCTTCATCGCCGTGTCGGCGGCGAACCGCTTCGCGAACGACGAGTAGAGCGTCGCCTTGCGGCCGTAGCCCTGGTCGAGCATCCACGCCGCCTGCCAGCAGAGCAGGCGCGCCGCCTCGATCTCGGTCGCCATGTCGGCGATCATGAAGTTGACGCCCTGGTGCATCGCGATCGGCAGGTCGAACGTGACGCGCTCGACGGCGTACGCCTTCGAGTGCTCGAACGCCGCCTGCGCGACGCCGACCGCGCCGATCGCAGTGCCGGGCCGCGTCATGTCGAGCGTCGCCATCGCGATCTTGAAGCCGTCGCCCTCGCGGCCGACGAGATTCGCCGCCGGGACGCGCACGTCCTGGAGCGAGAACGCCGACGTGTCGGTCGAGCGCTGGCCCATCTTGTCGAGGTGGGACTCGATCGTCACGCCGGGCGCGTCCATCGGGACGATGAAGCACGACATCCCCTTCGCGCCGCCCTTCGGGTCGGTCTTCGCGAAGACGGTCGACCACGCTGCGTAGCCGGCGTTCGTGATGAACGTCTTCGAGCCGTTGAGGACGTACTCATCGCCGTCGCGCACCGCAGTCGTGCGGAGCGAGGCGACGTCGGAGCCGGCACCCGGCTCGCTCAGCCCGAACGAGGCGAGGATCGGCTCCTCGATCAGCGGCGCGAGCCACGCGCGCTTCTGCTCGTCGGAGCCGAAGCCGATCACCGGGCCCGAGCCGAGGCCGTTCGCCGAGATCGACGTGCCGATCCCGGAGCAGCCCCAGTAGAGCTCCTCGCCGACGAGCATCCCGTCGAAGACCGAGAGCGCCGGGCCGCCGTACTCCTCGGGGACGTGGAGGTTCATCAGGCCGGTCTCGTGCGCCTTCGCGATCACGTCGGCCGGGTGCCGCATGTGCTCGTCGTACTCGCGCTCCTTCGGACGGATCTCCTTCTCCGCGAACTCGCGCGCGAGCTCGCGCAGCGCCTTCTGCTCGTCCGTGAGCGCGAACGAAATCCCGGTGGCCTCGATCGTCGACATGGGCTCCCTCGCTGAAATTGACTGACCAGTCAATCGAGGATGCTACCAGCAGGAACCCGGCCCCGATCTAGCGGCTGCCGAGCGTCAGCGCGGCGACGAGCACCAGGACGAAGGCGGCGATCCGAGGCACGCCGCCCGACGACTCGCCGAAGAGCGCCATGCCCGCCGCGATCGGCAGCGCGTTCGTCCAGAGGACGGCGACGCCCGCCGTCGCGAGGCGGTGACCGCGCTGGAAGGCGAGCTGCAGCGCGACGAACGCGAGCCCGTGACAGGCGAGCAGCGCGGGCACGAACCACAGCCGCGCGCCGCCGACGACCGCCGCCTTCGTGCCGACGTCCCCGGCGGCGTAGAGCGCGCCCGCGGCGGTCGCGAGCGCGGGCCCGGTCCGCAGCAGGGCGACGGCGGCGGCGAGGACGACGGAGACCGCCATCCAGAGCGCCACCGCGGGTGCGTGCCCGTGTCGCGTCGACGTGTGCGACCCGAGCGACAGGCCGAGGAGCGCGAGCCCCGCGCACGCCGCGCCGACACCGGCCAGCTCGCGGCCGCTCAGCCGTCCGAGCCCGACCGCCAGCACCGCGACGCCGCCCGCCGCGGCGGCCTGCACGAGCGAGAGCGGGGCCAGGCGGAGCGCCACGACGTACAGCACCCAGCCGCCGATGCCGGCGAGGAAGCCGGCGAGCCAGCGCGGCACGCCGAAGAGCGCCCGCAGCGACGCGAGCGGCCGGCGCAGCGCGAGCGGCGGCAGTTGCGAGGCCGTCGCATGCTGCAGGGCGTAGCCGCCGTTGATCGCGACGGTCGAGGCCGCCGCGAGCGCGAGCCCGAGGGCGGTCACTGGAACGGTAGATACGACTCGGCGGCGAGCGCGGCGACGCTCACCCGCGGCAGGTCGCGCACGCGCTCGAAGACGACGTAGCGCGCCTGCCACTCCGGGAAGAACTTGCGGTTGAACTGCAGCAGGTTGTCGAGCTGGAACCAGCCCTTGAGGCGCGACAGGCCGGCACGCGCGACGCGCCGGCCGACCGTGAGCTCGGTGCCGGCGAAGATCGCCGCGAACGGCGCGAAGTTGAGCGAGACGCGCCGGTAGCCGACGGCGCGCGCCCACTCGACCGACGCGCACACGAGCCACTCGACGAAGCCGTTCGGCACGCTGCGCCGGCGCGGCATCGACGAGAGCGACAACGCGTTGCCGGCGTGCGCGACCGCGAAGTGCAGGAAGCCCTGCGGCCGTTCTGCCTCGTCGTAGCCGACGACGAACACGACGTCGTCGTCGCCGAGGTTGAAGAGCGCGTCGAGCGCCATCACGAAGCCGCGCTCCGGCTGGCTCCCCCGCCACTCCGCCGCGATCGACTCGAGCTCGGCGCGGAGCCCGTCGTCGATCTCGCTCGGCCTCAGCACCTTCGTCGTATAGCCGGCGTTGCGGAGCCGGTGCGTCGACTGGCGGACCTTGCGGATCGCGCGGCCGTCGAGCGAGAACGCGGCCGTGTCGACGACGGCTTCGTCGCCGTGGTAGACGGCGCGGAGCCCGAGCGACCGGTAGGCCTGCAGCCGCTCCCCGCCGGCACCGAGGATCGCGAGCCGCCAGCCCCGATCGTGCGCGAATGCACGGAAGTCGTCCAGCAGGCGGATGCACGCCTCCTCCGGCCCGATCGGGTCGCCGGCGACGATCGCGACGCCGCCGACGACGCGGTAGGCGAGGAACGCGCCCTCGTCGTCGGCGAAGAAGTACGACTTGTCGGCACGGAGCGCGAACGGCGCGAGCGTGTCGTGGCCCCAGGCGGCGACGATCCGCCCCGCCCGCCCCCGCTCGTCGGCCGGCTGCTGGAGCCGGTAGCGCCAGGGCGCCGTCCACTCGACGAGCACGAAGGCGACCGATCCCCAGCCGAGCAGGAAGGCGGAGACCGGGAACCAGTCGGAGATGCTGCCGCTCAGATGGTCGGCGCCGCGGAAGCTCAGGCCGGCGAGCGCCCGGCCGGTGATCTTGAGCGCGAAGGGCACCGTGTACGACTGGTCCGCCATCAGGCGGGTCAGCCAGATCGCGACGATCCCGTACAGCCCGACCCCGGCTGCGGCGACGAGCGCATGCACGGCGATGCGCCGCCTCGTGACGGGGTCGCCCGCGCGACGGAAGTCGCCGCGTCGGCCGACGAGCGCGACGAGCGTCAACGCGGTGACGAGCGCGCCCTCGTCGAAGCGCCGCCCGACGTGCAGCACGAGCAGCACGACGAGCACGCCGACGGCGGCCTGCCACCCGCGGCGGCTGCCGCGTGCCAGCGCGCGAGCCGCGACGAGCAGGGCACCGCTCAGCGGCACGACGAGCGCCTTCGTCAGCGCGTGGACGTGCGCGGGATCGAACGCGAACATCAGCGAGTGGCGATGCTCGGGCAGCATCGCGTCGAGGATCGCGAGCACCGCGACGCCGCCGACGACCCACGCGAGCACCGTGCGCGAGCGGTCGCGACTCGACACGCGCGTCCTGCCGACCGCTGCGCCGACGATGCCGGCGATCACGGCCGGCAGGATCACCGCCTGCTCGAACGAGGCGCGGTGGAAGGCCGCGTGCGCGGAGATCTGGCGAACGACGACGATCGACACGCCGTTCAGCGCGTAGAGCCAGGCGCCGACGGCGGCTCCGAGCAGGAGCCCTGCCGTCAGTCCGTCGGCGCCGGCCCACCGGCCGAGCAGCGCCATCAGCAGCGAGGCGGCCGCCCAGACGAGGATGTAGAGGAGGAGCGGCACGGCGTCCCGGTGCGGCAGCTCGTCGAGCGCGAGCGCGTCGCGCACGGACGGCCCCGGCCACGAGACGCCGCGCGTCGCGTACAGCCACCCTTCGACGGCGACGATCGTCGCGGCGCTGAGCGTCGCCGCGGTGCCGATGCGGATCGCTCTAGGCAGCAACGAGCCTCCGTGCTGCGACCGAGTAGCCCTGCGGCGCGAACTTCCGCCACAGCGACCAGTCGTGACCGCCGCGCGTCTCGAAGAAGGTGCCGGCGACGCGATAGCGACGGAGCTCCTTCGCGAACGCGAGGTTCTGGTGACGGAAGCGGTCGCGGGTTCCCGAGTAGAACCAGAAGTACGTGTGCAGGCGTCGCAGCTCCGGTGCGACCTTCGGCAGGAGCTTCGTCGGGTCGTTGCGCGCGAGCAGCTGCAGGTTGCTGCCGTAGATCGAACGCAGACGCGCAGGCTGCTCGTATCCCGACCAGCTCTCGACGACGCGGAACTCGGTCGGGTGCTGCAGCGCGATGTCGATCGAGCCGTACCCGCCTTCGGAGAGACCGCCGATCGCACGCGCGGCGCCGGAGTCGATCGTCCGGTAGTGCGCGTCGACGTAGCGCACGAGGTCGCGCGAGACGAACGTGCCCCAGCCGTTGCCCGGCGTCGCGCCGTCGACCCACTCCTTGTCGGTGTAGGTGCCGGTCGAGCCGAAGGGCATCACGAGGATGAGCGGCTGCGCACGATGGCTCGCAGTCATCGCGTCGTCGATCACGCCCATCCGCACCGTCTGCAGCCACGCGAGCGGACGGCCCGGGATCCCGTGCAGCAGATAGAGGACGGGGTATCGGCGGTGGGGGTGCGCGCGATACCCCGACGGCAGGTAGACGTAGACCTCCTGGCGGCGACCGCCGAGCGCTGCGCTCTCGACCGAGATCCGCAGCGCCGTCCCCGGTTGCGTCACGTACGCTGGATCGCGGGGCGGCGGATAGCCACGGAACGCGAGGAAGTTGTCGACGTAGTGCCGAGCCCCGACGAAGCCGACCGCCAGGAACGCGACGATGGCCGCGCCCACGGCCGCGCCCAGC
>JBEQUF010000039.1:0-7610 GCA_040349295.1 Actinomycetota bacterium
ATGCGGTCGAGCGCACCGTCGACGCCGTGCTCGTGCGGCGAGCTGCCCGGCCCGCGGACGAGCGCGAGCACGTTGCCGTCGCGGTCGAAGAGCGCGAGATCCGTCTTCGCGTTGCCGCCGTCGACCGCGAGCAGGAGGCCGCTCATGCGAGCCGCTCCGGCAGCAGGTCGTCGATCATCTCCACCTGTCCGATCAGCGGGTGCGCGAGGAGCGCCTTTCGTGCGACGACGGGATCGCGGGTCGTCGCCGCCTCGACGGTCAGACGCTCGTACGCCGTCACGTGCTGGACGAGGCCGAGCAGCTCGGGCGCGAGCGGCGCCTGCGGCAACGGCACCGCACCGGACGCGCCGACGCGCGCCGGCACCTCGACGACGTCGTCGGGCGCGAGCCCGGCGAGCGTCTCGCCGTTGCGGATGTCGACGACGTGCACGGCGCCGTCGTCGGTCGAGAGCGAGCGGACGAGCCCGACGGCCGCCTCGCTGTAGAAGGCGCCGCCGCGCTGCTCGAGGAGCGCCGGCTTCTCGTTCAGGTTCGGGTCGCGGTAGAGCTCGAGCAGGCCGCGCTCGATCTCCGCGACGACCTGGGCACGCGGCGTGCCGTGCCGCTGCTCCTCGAGCACGCGGTCGTGTGCGTAGAAGTAGTGCAGGTAGTACGACGGAAGGACGCCGAGGTCGTCGAGCAGGTTGCGGGGCAGCTCGATGTCCGAGGCGAGCGCGTCGCCGTGCTCCTCGAGCAGCTGCGGCAGCACGTCCTCGCCGTCGAGCCGCACCGCGCGAATCCACGTCAGGTGGTTGAGCCCGACCTGGTCGACGAGCACCCGGTGCGGCGCGACCTCGAGCAGACGCGCGCACAGCCGCTCGAAGGTGATCGCGACGTTGCAGAGCCCGACCGCGCGATGGCCGGCGTCGAGCAGCGCCCGGGTGACGATCCCGACCGGATTCGTGAAGTCGACGATCCACGCGTCCGGGGCGCGGCTCGCGACGCGCTCGGCCAGGTCGAGGATGACGGGCACTGTGCGCATCGCCTTCGCGAAGCCGCCGGCGCCGGTCGTCTCCTGGCCGATGCAGCTGCAGCGGAGCGGCAGCGTCTCGTCGTGCAGGCGCGCGGCCTGCCCGCCGACGCGCAGCTGGAAGAGGACGAACGAGGCGCCGTCGATCGCCGCGTCGACGTCCTGTGTGCGGACGAGCGCGCCGCCATAGCCGGCCCGAGCGAGCATCCGCTCGGCGAGCCCGCCGACGACGTCGAGCCGCTCGGCGTCGATGTCGTGCAGCGCGACCTCGTCGACGTCGAGCTGCGACAGGTGCGACACGAGCTCCGGCGTGTACGTCGAGCCGGCGCCGATGACGGTCAGCTTCATCCCTTCACCCCCGTCAGCGTGACGCCCTCGACGAACGCCTTCTGCGCGAGGAAGAAGATGACGATCACCGGCGCCATCACGAGCAGCGTCGCCGCCATCGTCAGGTTCCACTGCACCTGGTGGAGCGAGCGGAACTGCGAGAGGCCGATCTGCAGCACCCAGTGGTGCGAGCTCTCGCCCGTGTACAGCAGCGGCAGGAAGAAGTCGTTGAACGTGTAGAGGAACGAGAAGAGCGCGACGGCCGCGATCGCCGGCTTGGCGAGTCGCACGACGACGGTCGTGAGCACGCGCAGCTCGCCGAGCCCGTCGACGCGCGCGGCGTCGAGGTACTCCTCCGGGATGGTCAGGAAGAACTGGCGCAGCAGGAAGATCGAGAAGGCGTCGCCGAACCAGTTGGGGATGATCACCGGCCAGAGCGTCCCGACCAGGTGGAGCTTGGCCCACATCACGTACAGCGGCACGACGGAGACCTGCGGCGGCAGCATCAGCGCGACGAGGACGACCATGAAGAGCGCGTTGCGGCCGCGGAAATGCAGGCGCGCGAGCGCGTAGGCGACCGGCACGCTCGAGAGCAGCAGTCCGAGCGTCGCAAGCACCGAGTACTGCAGCGTGTTCAGCGTCCAGCGGCCGAGCGGCGCGTCGTGGAAGACGTCGACGAAGTTGTGCCAGGCGAACGGATGCGGCCAGAACCGTGACGACAGCGCCTGCTCGTTCGTCATCAGCGCCGTCAGGAGGATGAAGACGAACGGGGCGAGGAAGGCGATCGCGGCGGCGATCAGGAAGCTGTGGTTCGCGACCGCGAGCAGGAACCGCCTGCGGCGGACGGCCCGCGGCAGGCGACGGCGCACGATCGGCGTCTGCGCGACCGCGCTCATCGCGTCCCCGCCGCCTGGTGGACCCAGCGGCGCGAGTTGACGACGATCACCATCGTCACCGCGAACGAGACGACGAGCAGCACGACCGAGAGCGCCGACGCGTAGCCCATCTGGTAGTCGCTGAAGCCGTGCTGGTAGAGCAGCACGGGATAGAAGAGCGTCGAGTCCTGCGGGTAGCCGAGGCTCGCGGCTGTGACGTCCGCCGCCTGCGAGGCCTGCCCGGACGCAATGTTCGCGGCGACGTACGCCTGCGTGAAGTACTGCAACGCCTGGATGACGCCGAGCACGAGCGCGAAGAGGATGACCGGGCTGATCGAGGGCAGCGTCACCCAGCGCAGCCGCTGCCACCAGTTCGCGCCGTCGATCTCCGCCGACTCGTACAGGTGCTTCGGCACATCGAGCACGGCGGCGAGGAAGATGACCATCGTGTTGCCGACGCCCCAGAGGCCGAGGATCACGAGCGACGGCTTCGCCCACGAGGGATCCTGGAACCACAGCGGACCGCTGATCCCGAGATGGCCGAGCACGACGTTCACGGGGCCGGTCGCCGGGTTGAGGATGTAGACGAAGCCGAGCGTCGCGGCGACGGGCGGCGCGAGCGCCGGCAGGTAGAAGATCGTGCGGAAGACCCCGGCGCCGCTCTTCGCACGCGCGAGCATCAGCGCGATCCCGAGTGCGAACAGCACCTGCGCCGGCACGAGGACCGCGACGAGCCAGAGCGTGTTCTTCACCGCCGTGCCGACCTGCGGGTCGATCGTGAACAGATAGCGGTAGTTCGCGAGCCCGACCCAGCGCGGCGGCGACAGCAGGTCGTAGTGGTTCAGCGACAGGTAGACGGCCATCACGATCGGATAGCCGAAGAAGACGGAGAAGCCGACGAGCCAGGGGCTCAGGAGGAGGAGGACGAATCGCCTCCTCCTCCACACCGCCCGTTTCCTGGCCCGCCGGCGCTCCGCCGAGGGAACGGCTGGGGCAGCCGCTGCTACGGGACTCCGCCTCCGCTCGAGCCGCCGGCCTGCTTGACCTGTGCGTCGAGCTGCGAGTCGAGCTTCTTCAGATCTCCACCCAGGTTCTTCGAGCCCTTCGCCTGGAAGTTCTGCCAGAACGTCTGCACGAGGTTCGTGTAGCTCTGGCCCGACGCCATGATCGGCGACGTGCTCGAGTACGTGTTGTTGAAGATCTTCAGGAAGGTCGCGAAGTGCGCGTCAGGCACGAGCTCCTTCGAGCTCGCCGAGGCGGTCGTCGACGGGACGTTCTTCAGCCCGTTCGCGAGCTCTGCGAGTGCGTGCGTGTTCGTCGTCAGGTAGTCGACGAACGCCCACGCCTGGTCGACGTTGTGCCCGCCCTTCGGCAGCCCGATGATCGTGCCGTTGATGTAGCCGGAGCCGTACAGCTTCGGCTGCGCGTCGTCGACCGGCAGCGGGGCCGTCCCGTACTGGAGCTTCGCCGCTTCGTTCGCGATGAACGCGACCCGCCACTCGCCGTCCATGTTCATCGCGAGCTTGCCGGTCTCGAAGCCGTTCGAGGCCGAGAACTCGTCACCGAGGCCCGCCTGGAACTTGACGAGGTTCTTGTACCCGTACCAGTCGATCAAGGACTTCTGCCACTGCATCATCTTCTGCCACGCCGCCTGGTCGCCCAGGATCGCGTGCCCCTTGGAGTCGATGTACTTCGCGCCGTACGACTGCGCCCACCGCTCCGGCACGTTCTCGTAGAAGCCGATGAACGGATCGAGGCCGACGACCTTGAGCGAGCCGTCCGGGTTCCGCTGCGTCAGCTTCTTCGCGTCCGCCGTGAGCTCGGAGATCGTGCGCGGCGGATGCGTGATGTGCGCCTTCGCGAAGAGCGTCTTGTTGTAGTACAGCCCGTACGTGTCGGCCAGCAGCGGCAGCGCGCACCGCTTCCCGCCGTACTGCGTGTAGTACATCGTCGCCTTCGGGAAGATCGACGTGCTGATGTTCGACTTCTTGAGGAACGGGGCGAGGTCGAGCCACGCGCCCGTGCCGCAGTAGATGCCGACGTCGTACGAGTTGAACGAGCTGACGACGTCCGGCGGGTTGCCGGCCCGGATCGCCGCCGTGATCTTCTGATCGGTGATCCCGCCGACGACGTCGATCGTGACGTCGCTGTGCGCCTTGTCGTACTCGCTCGCCACCTGCTTGAACGTGACGAGCTCCTTCCCGGCGCTCCAGCCGACCCAGACCGTGAGCTTCACCGGGCCCGCCCGGCCCGCCCCGATCGCAGCCGCGGCGGCGATGAGGCCGACGACGGCGGCGAGCGCGGCGGTGCTGACCACGCGTTTCATCCCAACCTCCCCTCGAACGTGACCTGGTTAGCCACCTTTACGAGGCGACCCTATGCCCCGCGCCCAGCACGTGTCAACGCTGGACAAATCCCCTTGCTCCGGTAAGAGATCTTCACGACAATGGCGGGGATGGCAACGCCGCCGCTCCTGAAGCGCCTGAACGAGGAGACGGTGCTCGACACGATCCGAGCGGCTGCGCCGATCTCGCGGGCCGAGATCGCGCGGCGCGCAGGCATCTCGAAGCCGACGGTCTCGCTCGCGCTCCAGTCCCTGCTCGACGCCGGCCTCGTGCGCGAGGCGCCGCGGGCTCCCGCCGGGCCGACGTACGGCGCGATCTACTTCGAGCCGGTCGCCGAGGCGTCGCTCGTGCTCGGCATCGACCTCGGGGCGAGGTTCCTGCGTGGCGCGCTCAGCGACCTCGCCGGCTCCGTCCGCGCGCGCCAGGACGTCGAGCTGGCCGGGGCCGACGCCGACGGCGCGCTCGACGCGATCGCAGGGCTGCGCGACGCGCTCGTGCGAACGGCCGGGCTGTCGCCGGAGCTGATCGACGAGATCGTCGTCGGGATCCCCGGCGTCGTCGAGCCGGAGACGGGCGTCGTCCGTCTCGCGACGAACGTCCCCGGCCTCGACGGCCGCCGCTACGGCGCCGAGCTCGAGGAGCGGCTCGGCGTCCGCGTGACGCTCGAGAACGACGTGAATCTCGCGGCGCTCGGCGAGCGGCGGCAGGGTGTGGCCCGCGGCATCGACGACTTCGTCTTCCTCTCCGTCGGCACGGGGCTCGGCGCGGGGCTCGTCCAGCGCGGCGAGCTGCAGCGCGGCCGCCACGGCGCCGCAGGCGAGCTCGACTACGTGGCCGTCGGGCTCGAGCTCGACATCGATCCGTGCGCCGCGGCGCTCTCCGCGCTCGCCGAGCGGATCATGGACGAGCCGCCGTACGACGCTCGCTCGGTCTTCGCCGCGGCGCGCGCCGGCGACGCCCGCGCACGCGAGGTCGTGCGGGAGGAGGCGCGCCGCATCGCGCTGCACATCGCCCCGCTCGCCGCGGTGGCCGACGTCGAGCTCGTCGTGCTCGGCGGCGGCATCGGCACGAACTCCGAGCTGCTGCACGACGTGCGGCCGCTGCTCGAGCGCTGGCTCCCCTATCCCCCGCGCGTCGAGATCTCGTCGCTCGGCGAGAACGCCGTGCTGATGGGCGCCGTCGCGATCGGGCTGCACTCGGCGCTCGACACGGTGTTCGTCAGCCGCAGGGGTGAGCGGCGTGCGATGCTGTAGCCGATGGCGACGATCCACTTCGAGCAGACGACGACCGCGACGCCGGAGCAGTTCGTCGCCGCGGTGACCGACTTCGGCCCCGGCCGGTCGAAGATCTTCGGCAACAGCGCCGACGGCTACCTCGAGGTCCACAGCAAGGAGGCGACGCACGCCGACGTCACCGAGGGCGCGAGCGGCATCTGGGAACGGCTGTCCTACGACTGGTCCGATCCCCACCGGGTCGTGATGAAGACGACCGACTCGAATGCCTGGGGGCGCAACTCCGGGCACACGTACACGCTCACGCCGCGAGACGACGGCACGACCGCGGTCGACGTCGTCGTCGTGCGCGAGGGCAAGAACCTCAAGGGCCGGCTGCTCCAGGCGGTCGTCGCGGTGATGGGCAAGCAGTTCCTCCGCACCGACTTCGCGAAGACGCTGCGGGCGATCGAAGCGCGCAACACGCCTGCCGGTTGACGCATCCGAAGCGGATCGGCTTCCTCTCGTTCGGCGCCTGGCATCCGGGCGGCGGCGCGACGCGGAGCGCGGCCGACTCGCTCCGGCAGACCGTCGAGCTCGCCGTCGCCGCCGAGGAGATCGGGATCGACGGCGCCTTCGTCCGAGTCCACCACTTCGCGCGCCAGCTCGCGTCGCCGTTCCCGCTCCTCGCGGCGATCGGCGTCAAGACGAGCCGGATCGAGATCGGCACAGGCGTGATCGACATGCGCTACGAGAACCCCCTGTACATGGCCGAGGACGCAGCCGCCGCCGACCTGCTGGCCGGCGGACGGCTGCAGCTCGGCATCAGCCGCGGCTCACCCGAGCCGGCCTGGCGCGGCGCCGAGGCGTTCGGATACTCCGTCGACGCGGACGACACACGCGAGAAGACGGCGCTCTTCCGCGCCGCGATCGAGGGCGCGGCCGTCGTCCGCGCCGACGCAGGCGGTCGGCCGGCGGAGGCGGGCCTCGCGATCCAGCCGCAGTCCCCCGGTCTCGCCGAGCGCATCTGGTGGGGCTCCGGCTCACGCGAGACCGCCGTGTGGGCTGCCGAGCAGGGAATGAACCTCATGAGCTCGACCCTCCTCCTCGAGGACACCCAGGTGCCGTTCGACGAGCTGCAGGCGGAGCAGATCCGGCTGTTCCGTGCTGCCTGGACGCACGAGCGCGAGCCGCGCGTCTCGGTGAGCCGCAGCGTCATGCCGATCACCTCGGACCTCGACCGGCAGCTCTTCGGCGACGACGCGAACGAGGACCAGGTCGGCTGGCTCGACGGCTCGATCAGCCGCTTCGGCCGCAGCTACACCGGCGAGCCGGACCGCATCGCCGAGGAGCTCGCCCGCGACGCCGCCGTACAGGCGGCGGACACGATCCTCCTCACCGTCCCGAGCCAGCTCGGCGTCGACTACAACGCCCGCCTGCTCGAGACGATCGCGCGCGAGATCGCGCCCGCGCTCGGCCGCAGTTCTTAAGCAGCGCTTCACCGGCGCTCAGGCCGTCCTCAAAGAGCGGTCGTACACCTGAGGGCATGACCTTCTTCAGAGACATCCGCATGCGCATCGCAGCGCTCGCCGCCGTCGGCCTCGCCGCGGTCGGCGTCGGCGGCGCCCTCGCCGCCACCCGCACGTCGCCCGCGAAGATCGGCACCGGCGTCGTCGTCATCGACACGAACCTCGCCTACGAGAACGGCGCCGCCGCGGGGACGGGCATGGTGCTCACCTCCGCGGGCGAGATCCTCACGAACAACCACGTCGTCCAGGGCGCGACGTCGATCACCGTCAAGATCCCGGGCACGAGCCATCGCTACAGCGCGAAGGTGGTCGGC
>JBEQUF010000054.1:0-5029 GCA_040349295.1 Actinomycetota bacterium
GCGAAGGGCTTCCTCGAGGCGCCGGTGATCGTCAACGGCGAGCTGACGACCGGCCTCGGCGGCGGCGTGTGCCAGGTGTCGACGACCGTCTTCAACGCGGCGTTCGAGGGCGGCCTGAAGATCACCGAGCGCGTGAACCACGCGCTGTACATCAGCCACTACCCGCAGGGCCGCGACGCGACCGTCGACTATCCCGACGTCGACCTGAAGTTCGTCAACGACACCGACCACTGGCTGCTCCTCCGCACGTTCGTCGGCCCGAGCTCGCTCACCGTCAACCTCTACGGGACGCCGGTGCACCGCAAGGTCGAGAGCACGACGACGCCGCTCGTCGTCACGGGCAAGATCCCGGTCAAGAAGACGGTCGACAAGACGCTGAAGCCGGGCGAGAAGATCGTCGACGACCCCGGCGAGGCGCCGATGTCGACGAGCGTGACCCGCGACGTCTACGCGCCCGACGGCAAGCTGCTGTACCACGACACGTGGTACTCGAGCTACCGCGCGTCGCCGAAGCTCGTGCGGATCGGGCCGAAGCTCAAGAAGCCGGCGACGAAGCAGAAGGCTCAGCAGCCGCAACAGCAGCCTTGAGCCAGTCGGGCACGCGCGTGGGACGAAGCGTCTTCGCGTCGACGCACGCATGCTCGGTGTACCCGTCGGCGACGAGCAACCCGTCGTCGCGGACGACCGCGTACTCGTAGCGAAAGCGCGCGCCGCGCATCCCGACGCAGCGCGCATGGACGTGCAGCACGTCGTCGAACTTCGCCGGCTGCAGGTACCGGCAGTGCGACTCGAGCACGAGCGCCTCGATTCCATGGTCGCGCAGCGCCTGGTACCCACCGGTGAACTCCCGCAGGTACTCGACGCGCGCCACCTCGAACCAGACGAAGTAGTTCGAGTTGTGGGCGATCCCCTGGGCGTCGGTGTCGTGGAACCGGACGCGTACGGTTGTCGTGAACGTGAACCCCTCCATCGACGCCAGTATCGAGACTCTCGCGAACCTGATCCGCGAGAACCGTCCGTGCGTCGCGCTCACGGGGGCCGGGATCAGCACCGAGTCGGGCATCCCCGACTTTCGCTCGCCGACCGGGATCTGGAGGAAGTACGACCCGATGGCGTACGCGCACATCGACGCGTTCCACGCCGATCCCGAGAAGGTCTGGGAGTTCTACGGTCTGCGGCTCGGCGTGCTGGGCGACGCCCAGCCGAACGCCGGGCACCGGGCGCTCGCCGAGCTCGAGGAGCGCGGCGTGGTCGAAGCGGTGATCACGCAGAACGTCGACCGCCTGCACGAACGCGCCGGCTCGCGCTCCGTCGTCGAGGTGCACGGCTCGATCCGGACGTCGAGCTGCCTCCGGTGCGGGACGGTCGTGCCGATGGAGGAGGTGGTGCCGCTGCTGCCGGTGCCGCACTGCCCCGCGTGCGGCGAGATCCTGAAGCCGGACGTCGTCATGTTCGGCGAGCTGCTGCCCGCCGCGTCGATCGCACGAGCCGAGCAGCTTGCGCGGGGCGCCGGCGTGCTGCTCGTCGTCGGCTCGTCGCTCGAGGTCCATCCCGTGGCCGGGTTGCCGCTCGAGACGCTCGCCGCCGGCGGGCACGTCGCGATCGTCAACAAGGGGACGACGCCGTTCGACCTGCGCGCCGACGTGCTCGTCGACGCAAGCGCGGGCGAGGCGCTAGCGGCGCTCGCCGAGCGCCTGCAGTGACGTCGCGAAGATCGCCTCGTGCAGGCGCGTCTTCGTCGGCGCGATCGCCAGGGCGAAGACCGGGACGACCCGTCCGCCCGCGTACGCGACGGAGAAGTAGTCGCCGACCATGCGGCCGCCCTCCGACCGGGGCAGCCACGACATCTGCATCGGCACGGTGTCGAGCCGTTGCGGCGCCGTCCAGGTGTGGCCGCCGTCGCCCGACTGGCGGAGCGCGATGCCGAGCGCCTTCTCCTTCCCGGGATGGAAGTACGCGTAGACGAGTGCGAGGTGCCCCGGGAGCGCCGGGTCGGCGGCGATGCCCGTGATGAACGAGCTCGGGCCTGTCGTCGCGCGGATCGGCGTGGCCCAGCGCATCCCGTCGGCCGAGGTCGAGACGACGACGTCGTTCGCGGTGCAGGACGGCCGGAACCGGCAGTCGTGCCAGGCGGCGTAGATCGTCCCGTTCGAGTCGACGTCGAGCGACGGGAGCGCGATCGCGCGCATCGGCGCGTTGTCCGCCGAGCGGAAGCTCGTGACGGTGAAGGTCTGCCAGGTCGCGCCGCCGTCGGTCGAGTGCAGCGCGACCATCGAGCCGGTGAGCGCATCCTCGCCCTCGAAGTCGCCGGCGACGACCGTCAGCGCGCCGCTCGGCTGGATCACCGGCTGCGTGCCGACGAGGACGGAGCCGGCGCGCACCGGCTGCGACCACGTCTGGCCGCCGTCGTCGCTCGACTGGCTGACGGTGACGTCCTTCTCGTCGTCGGTGTACTCGAGGTAGCAACGCCCGCGGAACGGGCTTGCGGTGTTGTTGTCGCAGGCGAGCCAGTCCTTGTCGAGGATCGGGCCGTCGGCCGCGTCCACCGGCGCCGACCAGTGCAGGCCGTCGCCCGAGCGTGCCACGAGGACACGCGAGCCGTTCGGGTGGATCGTCAGCGTCCCGACGAGCCAGACCTTGTGCACCGCGTCGTAGGCGACCGTCGGGTCGGAGGCCGCAGTCTCGGCGCCGCCCGCGTTCACGGTCACGCCGGTGAGCACCGCCCGCTGCCACGTCCGGCCGTCGTCGTTCGAGACGGCGGTGCCGATGTTCGCGGCGGCTCCCTCGCCGCGGCGGCCGAGCTGGAACGCCGCGACGACGGTGTCGCCGTATGCGAAGTCGTCCGGCTCGACGGCCGTCTCGTGCTGGCTGTCGCGGTTCGCGTACGGGTCGACCGAGAGTCGCCGCGAGACGACCTCGCAGTCGGACGAGACCGTGTCGGCGAGGTCGGCGCTGACGACGTCGCGGGCGGCGCCGCACGAGACCGCGGTCGTCCCGTCGAAGGCGGCCTGCAGCAGGTCGGCGTGCTTCGTCCCGCGAATCGTGGCCGCGGCCGCCGTCGACACGAAGATCGATCCGAGCACGATGATCGCGAGCGAACGGCGCACGGGATGCAACAGCGTACTGTCGGCCCGTGGACTTCGAAGGGCGAGCGGGGTCTCCGGCAGGGCGCCTAGGCCGCGGTGCGGCGGAGGCGACGCTCCGACAGCACCTGCCCGCACACGCTGCAGGTCGTCCGCTCGAGCTCGTACGGGATCCCCGCGCGCTGCCCGACGAACACCGTCGTCACGCGCGAGTGCCGGTGGGGAAGCTTGAGGATCCGCCGATTGGAAACCATCTGCTCTCAATGTAGATAGACGTGCGGAAGAAGCAAATGTCAGTTCGGTGTGGATTCGGTATCGCTTTCGTGCTCCTCGCGGCCGGGTGCGGCGGCACGCAGCGCCACGGCGTCGCCGGCGCGAGGATCGAGAAGTGTGCGTCGCTGGCCGGCGCGAACGCCGCCGTCGTGCGGGCGCCGCTCGCCGCCTTCCGCTCGCCGGGACGCGGGCTCGTCGCGCGATTCGGCCTGCGCAACGTCAACGGGGTCGACAGCGTCTTCTCGGTGCTCCGCGCGACCTGCGACGGCCGCTGGCTGCGGGTCCAGCTGCCGATCCGGCCGAACGGCGCCGCCGGCTGGGTGTCGGCCGCGCGCGTGCAGACGTACACCGTCCGGACGCGCATCGTCGTCGACGTCTCGGCGCGCACGCTCCGCTTCTACGACGGCGGCCGGCTGCAGCTGCGGGCGACGGTCGCGGTCGGCTCGAGCGCGACGCCGACACCGGTCGGGCGCTATTACGTCAACCAGAAGCTGATCCCCGCCGACCCGGCCGGCCCGTACGGCCCCGGCGCGCTCGGGATCTCCGCCTACTCGCCCGTCCTGACGCACTGGGCGCAGGGCGGCCCGGTGGCGATCCACGGCACGAACGAGCCGTGGTCGATCGGCCGCGCCGTCTCGAACGGCTGCATCCGCCTCCCGAACGCCACCCTCTCGAAGCTCTTCGCCGAGACCCTGCCGGGTACGCCCGTGTTGATCCGCCGCTAGCGGCGGATCAAGGAGGCGGTGTTCCGTGCTCGCGAGAGCGCGGTCTCGCGAGCACTCCACGCTGTCAGGCTCGTTCCTGCAGGCCTGGCCAATGGCGCCCGGGTCGGCGCGGCCTGCGGCCGGGCCGACGGCCGGGAGCCTCGGCGATCGCGCACGCTGGCATGAGCCCGACAAGCCTGACAGCGCGGAGTTCCGTTCTCCGCGAGCGCGCCCCGCGCGCGAGCGAGCTAGGGACAGGCGGCGCCGACGAGCACCTTCGGCACCGTGATCTTCGGGGCCTTGAGGTTGCGGTGCGAGAAGTCGAGCGCGGCTGCGAGGTTGTTCGCCGTCGCGTCGCGCTCGGTCAGCGGCTCGAGCCCCCACCGCCATTCGGCGAGCTTGAGGATCGACGTGTGGTCGTAGACGCCGTGCGCGACGTGGCCGCGGCGCGCGAACGGCGAGATGAGCAGCGTCGGCACGCGGAAGCCGCGCTGCTGGAGAGCGGCCGACGGACCCGTCGCGGCCGGCGGTGGGACGTGGTCGTAGAAGCCGCCCCACTCGTCGAAGGTGAGCACGAGCAGCGTGCGCGGCCACGCCGGGCTCGAGACGACGGCGTTGTAGATCTGGGAGAGGAAGTACTCGCCGGCGCGGATGTCCGCGTGCGGGTGGTCGTCGTTCCCCTGGTTGCCCGACGCGGGGCCGGCGTCGGTGAACGTGTAGTTCGGGTCGACGAACGAGAACGCGGGCAGCTTCCCCGTCCTGCACTGCTTGAAGAACGTCGAGTACGGGTGCGAGATCGCGTTGTACCGCTGGTACAGCAGCAGGAACGCGAAGTTGCCGTAGTAGTACGCGGCCGGGATCTTCTTGGCGGCGAAGCGGTCGAAGATCGTGGGCAGGTCGATGCGCACCTGCGCGTCGTCGAGCCGGTCGGTCGTCCCCGAGAGCGCGAAGAAGCGGTTCGGGAACGTC
>JBEQUF010000067.1:0-16348 GCA_040349295.1 Actinomycetota bacterium
CCCAGACCGGGTCCTGAACGATCACCGGCACGAGCTCCCAGCGATGCTCGAGCGTGCGCTGCCACACCTCGAGGTCGGGCGGGACGACGAAGTCCGAGACGACGAACACGAAGGCCTGCGTCGGCAGGTCGCGCCGGTGCTCGCCGAGGAACTGCAGCCCCTGCGAGACGGTGTCCTCCGGCGCACCGAAGCCCCGGTCGAAGGTGCCGGGCTCGGCGCGGTGCTCGGTGCGCGGCGGCCGCCAGTAGGCGTCGCCGTCGGCGTGGTCGAGGTACCCCGTGAGGCTGCGCGCCGCCATCGCGCTCTGGCCGATCAGGTCGATCGCCGTCAGCAGCGCGCGCGGCTTGTCGAGCGGCCGTAGCGTCGAGGCCTCGATCGACATCGACGGGCGCCGGTCCGCGAGCACGACGACCCGCGGCGCCTCGTCGGCGAAGCGCTCCCGGACGATGAACTCGTCGGAGCCCCGCGCGGCACTGAGCCGTGCCGACGCCGCCCAGTCCATCCAGGCGACGTCGTCGCCGGGCCGATACTCGCGTGTCGACGCGACGTCCGAGCCGACGCCGCGCCGGGCGCTGCGCACACCGCCGAACGCCAGGCCGAGCACGCGCCGGCGTGGGATCAGCGGGAAGGTCGTGGCCACGACCTAGCCGCTCGCGGCCGCGGGGACGTGCAGGTCGATGTCGAAGCCGGGCTTCGGCGCGAGCTCCAGGCAGCGTGCGCGGACTTCGGCGGCGGCCGCGTCCCAGCCGCGGTCGCGGATCTCGGCGAGGAAGCTCGGCCGGAAGAGGATGCGGTGGAGCAGCACCGGGACGAACAGGGCCTCGACGTCGTCGGGCGTCACGTAGCGGCGCCCGTGCAGCAGCGCCCAGGCGCGCGCGGTGCGGTTGAGCGCGAGCGTCCCGCGCACGGAGCTGCCGATCGCGACGAGCTCGAGCTCGCGCGTCGAGCGGACGAGGTCGACGATCCAGCGCGCGACCGCCTCGTGGACGAAGACCTCGCCGACCGCGGCGCGAAGCGTCGCGATCTCGTCGAGGTCGACCACGGGTTCGAGCCGGGTCAGCGGGTGGCCGCCGAGCTGCTCCTCGACGATCCGCGCCTCGTCCTCGGCGTCCGGGTAGCCGAGCGCCGTCTTGACGAGGAAGCGGTCGAGCTGCGCCTCCGGCAGCGGGAACGTCCCCTCGTACTCGATCGGGTTCTGCGTCGCCAGCACGAGGAACGGGTCGCCGAGCCTGCGCGTCTCGCCGTCGACCGTCACCTGCTGCTCGGCCATCGCCTCGAGCAGGGCGGACTGCGTCTTCGGCATCGCGCGGTTGATCTCGTCGACGAGGACGACGTTCGCGAACACGGGACCGGGGCGGAACTCGAAGTCGCGCTCGCGCTGGTTGAAGATCGAGAGGCCGGTGACGTCGGTCGGCTGCAGGTCGGGCGTGCACTGGATCCGCGTCGAGCGGGCGCCGCTGATCGAGCCGGCGATCGCGCGTGCGAGCACCGTCTTCGCCGTGCCGGGGACGTCCTCGAGCAGTGCGTGGCCGCCGACCATCAGCGCTGCGACGACGAGCTTGATCTGCTCGCGCTTGCCGTGCACGACCGTTTCGATGTTGTCGAGGAAGCGGTCGGCGATGTCGCTCGCGCTCACAGAAAGACCTCCGTCGGGTCGGGTTCCTCACTCAGCGTATTGCTGCTGGTTAGACGTGGATAGAACGATTTGGATTGCTTATGACTTCTCCGCCGGGTGCTTCTCGGTTGCAACCGGCGTTGCCGGCGGGGCGGTCTTCTGATATACCCCTAGGGGGTATGGAAGAGCTGACGTATTCGGTTCCCGGCATGCACTGCGCGCACTGCGAGCGCGCCGTCTCCGACGAGCTGTCGGCCGTCGCCGGCGTCTCGGCGGTCGAGGTCGACCTGGAGACGAAGCGCGTCGTCGTGCACGGCGAGGCGCTCGACGACGCGGCGCTGCGCGCCGCGATCGACGAAGCCGGCTACGAGGCGGCGTAGATGACCGCCACCCACGAGCTCGAGCTCGAGGGGATGACGTGCGCGTCGTGCGCCGCGCGGATCGAGAAGAAGCTGAACCGGCTCGACGGCGTCGAGGCGACCGTGAACTTCGCGACCGAGCGGGCGACGGTGCACGCCGGCGAGGACGTGAGCGTCGAAGCTCTGGTCGCGGCGGTCGAGGCTGCCGGGTACGGCGCGCACCCCGCCGAAGACGGGCACGAGCATCAGCACGATGCGGGCACGCTCCGGCTGGCCGTCGCGATCGCACTGACGATCCCGGTCGCGGTGCTCGGCATGGGCGGCTGGGGCTCGCACTGGATCGGCTTCGCGCTCGCGACGCCGGTCGTGTTCTGGTGCGGCTGGCAGTTCCATCGCGTCGCGCGGCGGCTCTCGATGGACACGCTCGTCTCGCTCGGGACGCTCGCCGCGTGGATCTGGTCGACGGTCGTGCTCCTCGCCGGGCTCGACGCGGACGTCTACTTCGAGAGCGCCGCCGTGATCACGACGCTGATCCTGCTCGGCCGCTGGCTCGAGGCGCGCGCGAAGCGCCGCTCCTCCGACGCGATCCGGAAGCTGCTCGAGCTCGGCGCCGAGGACGCGTGGCGGCTGCAGGTCGGCGACGTGTTCGAGGTGAAGCCCGGACAGAAGGTGGCGACCGACGGCGTCGTCGTCGAAGGCGCGTCGGCTGTCGACCAGTCGCTCCTGACGGGCGAGTCCGTACCGGTCGAGGTGGGGCCGGGGGCGGAGGTGTTCGGCGCGACAGTCAACAGCTACGGCCGGCTGCTCGTCCGCGCGACGCGGGTCGGCGCCGACACGGCGCTGGCGCAGATCGCGCGGCTCGTCGAGCAGGCGCAGTCCGGCAAGGCGCCGGTGCAGCGGCTCGCCGACCGCGTGTCGGCGATCTTCGTCCCGATCGTCATCGGCGTCTCCGCTGCCACCGCGGCGGGGTGGCTGCTCGCAGGATCGAGCGCCGCGACGGCGTTCACCGCCGCCGTCGCCGTCCTGATCATCGCGTGTCCGTGTGCGCTCGGCCTCGCGACGCCGACCGCCCTCCTCGTCGGCACGGGGCGCGGCGCGCAGCTCGGCATCGTCATCCGCGGGCCGGAGGTGCTCGAGCGCGCCCGGCGGATCGACACGATCGTCCTCGACAAGACGGGGACCGTGACGGAAGGCCGGATGCGGTACGTCGAGAACGGCCTGCCGGCGGACGCGTTGCGTCTCGCCGGCGCGGTCGAGGCAGCGAGCGAGCATCCGGTGGCGCGGGCTGTCGCCGCGGCGGCGCGCGAGCGCTTCGGCGAGCTGCCGGCGGTGACCGGGTTCCGGGCCGTCCCCGGCTCGGGTGCGGTCGGCGTCGTCGAGGGCAGGCGCGTCGAGATCTCGCGGGCGGGGGTGCTCGTCGACGGCGAGCTCGCGGGAACGCTGACCGTCGAGGACACGCTCAAGCCGACGAGCGCGGCCGCGGTCGCCGAGCTGCGGGCGCTCGGCCTCACGCCCGTTCTGCTGACCGGCGACGCGCGCGAGACGGCCGACCGGGTTGCCGCCGCGGTGGGGATCGAGCAGGTCGTCGCCGAGGTCTTCCCCGCGGACAAGGTGTACGAGGTCGAGCGTCTGCAGGCCGAGGGGCACCGCGTCGCCATGGTCGGTGACGGCGTCAACGACGCGCCCGCGCTCGTGCAGGCCGATCTCGGGCTGGCGATCGGCACCGGCGCCGACGTCGCGATCGAGGCGTCCGACCTGACGCTCGTCTCGGGCGACCTGCGGGCGGCGGTCGATGCCGTCCGGCTCGCGCGGCGGACGCTGCGGACGATCCACGGGAACCTGTTCTGGGCGTTCGCCTACAACGTGGCTGCGATCCCGCTCGCCGTCGCCGGGCTGTTGAACCCGATGATCGCCGCCGCGGCGATGGCCGGCTCGTCGATCTTCGTCGTCTCGAACTCGCTGCGGCTGCGCCGGTTCCGGAGCGTGCGCGCGTGACGCACGGGTACACGAAGGAGAAGGACGCGCTGATCAAGCGGCTGCGTCGGATCGAGGGGCAGGTGCGCGGGATCGAGAAGATGGTCGACGATGACCGCTACTGCATCGACATCCTGACGCAGATCGGTGCCGTCAACACCGCGCTCGAGTCGCTCGCCTTCAAGGTTCTCGACGAGCACGTCCGCCACTGTGTCGCCGGCGAGCCGTCGCCGGAGAAGGTGGAAGAGCTGCTCGCAGCCGTCCACCGCTTCGCGCGCACGACGTGAGGCTCGCCGTCAAGGCGACGCTGCACTGCCTGACGGGCTGTGCGATCGGCGAGGTGCTCGGGATGGTCGTCGCAACGGGCGCGTCGCTCGGGAACGCCGCGTCGATCGGCATCTCGATCGTGCTCGCGTTCTTCTTCGGCTACGGGCTCACGTTCCTGAGCGTGCGAAGCGTCCGCGTCGCGCTTGCGTCCGACACGGTCTCGATCGCGACGATGGAGCTCGTCGACAACGCCTTCATCCTCGTCGTGCCCGGTGCGCTCGCTGCGGGCTTGGCCGACGGCCTCTTCTGGTGGAGCCTGGCGGCGAGCCTCGCGATCGCGTTCGTCGTGACCGTCCCGGTCAACGCCTGGCTGATCAGCCGGGGCCGTGGCCATGCGGTCGCGCACCACCACTAGCCATGTCCCGCAACCTGGTTGCCGGACATGGCCGGAGCGGCCACGAACGACGCATAGCTGCCGGCGCCGCCGAAGGCCGCCCGAGTGAAGTCGACGACGAGCCAGGCCGGAGCGGGCACGATCGCCGCGGTCGCGCCGTAGCTGCTGTACGGCCACTCGATCGGATCGCGAGTGAGCATCGCGCGCACGGGGTTGAGCACGATGTAGCGGCTCGCCTCGAGGAAGTGCGGGTCGCCGACGACGAGCGTCGACCGGTACGGCGTCTGGAAGACGTGCCCGACCCGGTCGTAGCGGGCGTTGTAGCGCCTGGCATAGCTCCCGTTCAGAACGAGCATCCCCTTGCCGAGGTTCGGCTCTGGCGTCTCGACGAGCAGGTGGAAGTGGTTGGGCATGACGCAGAAGGCGTGCAACTGCCAGAGGAATCGCTCCACCGTCTCGCCGAGCCGCTTCAGGAAGACGTGGTAGTCGCGCTCGTCGTGGAAGATCGTCGCGCGCGCGTTGCCGCGGAGCGTGACGTGGTGGAACGCGCCTGCCGCCTCGATCCGCATGTCGAGACCGTAGGCCGCAAATCGACACGTGTCTGTGCCGACTCTCGAGCAACGTGGTTGCGGGACATGTCCCGCAACCACGTTGCTGGACATGTCGCTAGAGCTTGAAGGCCGCGTGCTTGATCTGCGTGTACTCCTCCATCGAGTACGCGGACATGTCCTTGCCGTAGCCGCTCTGCTTGTAGCCGCCGTGCGGCATCTCGCTCGTGATCGGCAGCAGGTGGTCGTTCACCCACACGCAGCCGAACTGGAGCTTCCGCACCGCCTCCATCGCCCGGCCGACGTCGCGCGTCCACACGGACGAGGCGAGGCCGTACGGGACGTCGTTTGCCCACTGGATCGCCTCCGCGTCGTCGGCGAAGCGCTGCACGGTGACGACCGGCCCGAACACCTCCTTCTGCACGATCTCGTCCGTCTGCGCGACGTCGGTGACGACCGTCGGCGCGACGAACCAGCCGCGGTCGTGCCCGCCGGTGCCGCCGCCCGTGACGACGGTCGCGCCCGAGGCGCGCTCGAGGAAGCCGAGGATCCGCTCCTGCTGCGACGCGGAGATGACCGAGCCCATCTCGATCTCGTCCGACTCCATCGGGTCGCCGACCTTGAGCGACTCGACCGCCGGCACGAGCGCCTCCATGAGCGGCTCGTAGATCTTCGGTCCGGCGATCACGCGCGAGCCGGCCGTGCAGTCCTGCCCGGAGTTCCAGAACGCGGCGAGCCGGATTCCCTGCGCGACCGCCTCGGGATCGGCGTCGTCGAAGACGACCATCGGCGCCTTGCCGCCGAGCTCGAGGTGCACGCGCTTCAGCGTGTCCGCGGCGGTGCGCGCGATCGTCTTGCCTGTGGCGACGTCGCCGGTCAGCGACACGAGCCGCACGTCCGGATGCTCGACGAGCCGCTGCCCGACCGGCACGCCGTCGCCGGTCACGACCTGCAGCACGCCGGCCGGCAGCACGTCCTTCTCGACGAGCAGCTGCACGTACCGCAGCAGCGACAGCGGCGTCTGCTCGGACGGCTTGAGGATCTGCACGTTGCCGGCGGCGAGCGCCGGCCCGAACTTCCAGACCGCCATCATCAGCGGGTAGTTCCACGGGCAGATGCCGGCGACGATCCCGAGCGGCTCTCGCCGCACGATCGACGTGTACCCCTCGATGTACTCGCCGGCCGACTTGCCCTCGAGGTGGCGGGCCGCTCCCGCGAAGAAGCGGATGTTGTCGGCGGAGAACGGCATCTCGTCGCGCGAGGCCATCAGCGGCTTGCCGACGTTCAGCGACTCCAGCTGCGCGAGCTCCTCGGCGTGCTCGTCGAGCACGTCCGCCATCCGGTGCAGCAGCTCCGAGCGGTCCTTCGGCGTCTTCTCCGACCACTCGGGCCAGACCGCTTTCGCCGCCGCGACGGCGCGGTCGACGTCCTCGGCCCCGCAGCGCGGCACCGAGGCGATCGCCTCGCCGGTCGCAGGCGCGAGGACGTCCATCGTCTCGCCCGACACGCTGTCGACGAACTCGCCGCCGATCAGGATCTTGTACGACGTCGCAGTTGCGCTCATGTCAGGTCTCCTTTGTCGCGGCGCGAACGATTCCAGTGTCCCGCATCAGCCGCTGCGCGAGCACGACCGGGATGATCGTCACCACGATCATCGCGAATGCGATCACGTTCACGATCGGCAGCTGCTGCCCGAGGCGGATGTAGCCGAGGATGAGGAGCGGCAGCGTGTTCTGCGCGCCCGCGGTGAAGTAGGTGACGACGACCTCGTCGAACGACAGCGCGAACGCCAGCAGGCCGCCGGCGACGAGGGCGGTCGAGAGGATCGGCCAGACGACGAAGCGGAAGGTCTGCCAGCCGTCGGCGCCGAGGTCGGCGGACGCCTCGAGCAGCGACGGCGACGACCGCCGGAGCCGCGCGAGGACGTTGTTGTAGACGATGACGACGCAGAACGTCGCATGCCCGATGACGATCGTCCACATCGACACCTGGATGTGCCCGGCGACGTAGAACGCGTTGAGCGCCATGCCGGTGACGATGCCCGGGAGTGCGATCGGCAGGACGAGCACGAAGGAGATCACGTCGCGCCCGAAGAACGCGAAGCGCGCGACCCCGGTCGCCGCCATCGTCCCGAGCACGAGCGCGACCCCGGTGGCGACGAGGGCGACGCGGAATGAGAGCCAGACCGAGTCGCGCACGTCCGAGGAGTGCCAGGCGACCGAGAACCAATGCGTCGTGAAGCCCGGGATCGGCCACGACTGCACGTTCGACTTGTTGAACGCATACACGGCGATCAGCACGAGCGGGAACCAGAGGAAGGCGATCACGAGCGCCGACCAGGCTCCGAGCGCGAGGCGAGACCGCGTCATCACATCGCCTCGAACGCGCCGAGCCGGCGGGCGATCAGGAGATAGACGCCCATCACGACGAGCGGGACGGCCGCGAACGCCGCCGCGAACGGGACGTTGTTCGAGACGCCGACCGAGTCGTAGACGACGTTGCCGATGAACTGCGACGACGAGCCGCCCGCGAGCAGCGGCGTCACGTAGTCGCCGAGCGTCAGCGAGAAGGTGAAGATCGAGCCCGCGACGACGCCCGGCAGCGCGAGCGGCAGCACGACGGAGCGGAACGTGCGCGAGCCCGACGCGCCGAGGTCGCGCGACGCCTCGATCAGCGACTCCGGGATCCGCTCGAGCGCGCCGTAGATCGGCAGCACCATGAACGGCAGCCAGACGTACGTGAAGATCAGCCAGACGGCCCAGTTCGTGTACGCGATGCCGACGTGTGCGCCGAACAGCTTCCCGAGCGTCCAGTTGAAAACGCCGTCGTTGTTCAGGATCAGACGCCAGATGTACACGCGCACGAGGTACGACGACCAGAGCGGCAGGAGCACTCCCACGAAGAGGAGCGTGCGGGTGCGGGTGGAGGAGACGCGCGCCATGAAGAACGCGAGCGGAAACGCCAGCACCGCATCGGCGATCGTCACCGCTGCGGCGATGCCGATCGTGCGCAGCGCGATCGTCCGGTACGCGGACGCGTCCCACAACGTGCGGTAGTTGTCGATGTTCCAGATGTGCTCGATCTCGGTCGTGAACGGATTGACCGTCCAGAACGACGAGATGAAGAGCGCCGCGAGCGACGCCAGGTAGACGAGCGCGAACGCGAGCAAAGGCGGTGCCAGGAGCAGCACCGCCTTTGCCCACCGATGACGCCAGAGGAGCCCCGACGCCTTGAGCCGCGCGGGCCTCAGCCCTTGAGCTGTGTCCAGGCCTGCTGCCACTTCGTGTAGTCCATGCAGTCGTTCTGGCCGTTGCCGCACGCTGCCACCGGCGTCTTCCAGAACTTGATGGAGTTGAAGTAGGAGGCCGACGCGCCGCAGTGGTACTGCGCCGCGGAGCCCTTGGACAGCTTGTCCATGATCGGGCACGCCTTCGGGTTCGCCGGCGTCTCACCGAAGTAGATCGCCTGCTCGGCCTGCACCTTCGGCGTCGACACCCAGGCCATCCACTTGTACATGCAGTTCGGGTGCTTGGCGTGCGCCGACATCATCCACGTGTCGGCCCAGCCGGTCGCGCCCTCCTTCGGGATCAGGTCCTTCACCGGCGCCTTGTCGGCGATCAGGGTGTTCGTCTGGTACGGCCACGACGCGCCGACGACCGCGTCGCCCGACTTGAAGAGGTCGATCTCGTCGGACGCGAGCGCCCAGTACTTCTTGATCAGCGGCTTCTGCTGCTTCAGCAGGTCGATCGCCGCGTTGAACTGCGTCTGGTTCAGCTCGTACGGATCGGTGATCTTCAGCGACGGCTTCGACTTCGAGAGGTAGAGCGCCGCATCCGCGATCTGGATCGGGTTGTCCGGCACCGTCACCTTGCCCTTGAACTTCGGGCTGTAGATGACCGACCACGACGTGGGCGCCGGCTTCACCAGCTTCGTGTTGTAGAGGAGCGTGTTCGGGCCCCACTGCAGCGAGATGCCGTAGTGCACGCCGTCGATCGTGTTGTGGGCCGGGGACTTCAGCTGTGGCACGAAGTTCTTCCAGTCGGGGACGAGGTTGACGTTCACCGGCTGGACGTCCTTGCCGTAGATCAGGCGCAGCGCCGCGTCGCCCGACGCGGACACGCCGTCGTACTGCGAGCCGCCGCCCTGGCGCATGAGCGTCACCATCTCGTCGGAGGAGCCGGCGAACTTCGAGTGCACCTGGCACCCGGTCGCCTTCTCGAACGGCGTCACCCACTGCTTGTAGGTGTAGCCCTCCCAGGCGATGAGGTTCAGCTGTCCCTCGCCCTTGCCGACCGACGTCGGCAATCCCTTGCCCGAGCTGATGCCTGCTGCGGGCACGCACAATGCCGCGGCGACCACCGCGGCCACGATCGACACCCTCCGCCTCACGTGACTGCCTCCTTCTTGATCTCGTAGGTGTGTTCGGGCCGCCAGTGGAGCTGCACGCGTGCGTCGCGTTCCACCGACGAAGGCTCCAGGTTCTGCTGCACGACCACCAGCCGGTCGCCCGCGTCGAGCTCGACGACGTAGCGCGTGACCGCTCCGACGTACTGGACCTCGCGGACGATGCCCGACTCGTCGCCGTGACCGAAGGTGATCTTCTCGGGCCGGACCGTGAAGCGCCGGCCGCCGCGCTCGAGGACGTTCGAGACGCCGACGAAGCCGGCGACGAACTCGGTCGTCGGATGCTCGTACAGCTCCACCGGCGGCGCGATCTGCTCGATGCGCCCGTCGTTGAAGACCGCGACGCGGTCGCTCATCGTCAGCGCCTCCTCCTGGTCGTGCGTCACGTAGACGAAGGTGATGCCGAGCTCTCGCTGCAACTCCTTGAGGAAGACCTGCATCTCCTGCCGGAGCTTGAGGTCGAGCGCGCCGAGCGGCTCGTCGAGCAGGAGCACGGACGGCGAGTTGACGATCGCGCGCGCCAGCGCGATCCGCTGCCGCTGGCCGCCGGACAGTGCGATCGGCCGTCGCTTCCCGACGTGGGGGAGCCGCACGCGCTCGAGCACCTCCTCGGCCTTCGCGCGCCGCTCACGCCGGGCGACCCCTTTGACGCGCAACCCGTACTCGACGTTCTCGAGCACCGTCATGTGCGGGAAGAGCGCGTAGTCCTGGAAGACCGTGTTGACGTCGCGCTCCGCGGGCGCCGTGCGCGTGACGTCGACGCCGCCGAGCTCGACGCTGCCGCGGTCGGGCCGCTCGAAGCCCGCGATCACCCGCAGCGTCGTCGTCTTGCCCGAGCCGGACGGCCCGAGCATGGTGAAGAACTCACCGGTTGCGATATCGAGGTCGAGATCGTCGATCGCGACGACCTCACCGAACGTCCGCCGTATCCCGCGCAGGCGGACGGCCGCGTCAGGCGCCAAGGGCTTCGTCGAGGATTGCAAGGCCCTTCTCCAGCTCCTCGTCCGTCGCGGACAGCGGCGGCAGGAGACGGATCACGTTCCCGTACAGCCCGCACGAGAGGAGGACGAGGCCGTTCTCGCGGGCTGCGGTCGTGACGCGGCGCGCAGCGTCGCCGCTCTGCTCGGCGAGCTCGAGCGCGAGCATCGCGCCGAGGCCGCGCACCTCGCCGACGACGCCGGGATGCTTCGCGGCGATGTCGTCGAGCCGGGCCTTCAGCAGCCGCGCGATCTGCTCGGCGCGCTCGGCGAAGCCCGGCGAGGTCAGCTCGTCGAGCACGGCGAGCGCGGCGGCGCACGCCACCGGGTTGCCGCCGAAGGTGCCGCCGAGGCCGCCCGGGTGGACCGCGTCCATCAGGTCCGCCTTGCCCGTGACGGAGGCGAGCGGCAGCCCGCCGCCGAGCGTCTTGCCGCCGACGATCAGGTCCGGCTCGACGCCGAGCCGCTCGATCGCCCAGACGGTGCCGGTGCGGCCGCCGCCGGCCTGGATCTCGTCGTCGACGTAGAGGATCCCGTGCCGGTCGCACAGGTCGCGCAGCCACTGCACGAACTCGGGCGGCATCGGGATGAAGCCGCCCTCGCCCTGCACGGGCTCGAGCACGACGCACGCCGTCTCGGCCGGGTCGACGTCCTGCTTGAAGAGGAGCTCGACGCCGTGCTTCGCGTCCTCGACGGAGATGCCGCGGTACGGGTACGGCGCGGGTGCCCGGTGGACGTCGGTCGCGAGCGGGCCGAAGCCCTGCTTGTAGACGAGCTTCGAGGTCATCGCCATCGTCAGGTTCGTGCGGCCGTGGAAGGCGCGGTCGAAGACGACGACGGCGTCGCGGCCGGTTGCGGCGCGGGCGATCTTGACGGCGTTCTCGACCGCCTCGGCGCCCGAGTTCAGGAGGATCGACTTCGTCGCCGAGTCGCCGGGCCAGACGTCGTCGAGGCGCTCGGCGAGCGCGACGTACGGCTCGTAGATCCCGACCATGAAGCACTGGTGCAGGTAGGCGTCGACCTGCTCGTGGATCGCCCGGACGACGCCGGCCGGGCCGTGCCCGAGGTTCTGGCAGGCGATGCCGCCGGCGAAGTCGATGTACTCGCGGCCGTCCGCGTCCCAGATGCGGGCGCCCCAGGCCCGCGAGACGACGAGATCGGTGGTCGAGACGCCGCGTGGGACGAAGCGCTCGCGCGCGGCGAGCACGTCGGCCGCCGAAGCCTGTTCCTCGACCCGCATCGACCACGAGTATCTCGACTGCCGAGATGCAAAGCAAATTCGCCGGATTGCTTCGCAATGCGCAGCGACACCGCCGTGGCGGTGTCGCTGCGTCGAGCTCGCCGCAGTCCCTTGCGCCACTTCGTGTCGGCGCGCACGAACTCGCCGACGATCCCCCGAACTAGGGCGCCTGCGTCCCCTCGGGGCAACGCCAGTACTGGACGGCGCCGCGCATGCCGGTGCCGCGGCAGTCGCGTCGCGACAGGTCGGGACGGCCCCAGAGCTTGCCCGCGCGGCACGCGTCGATCGTCGACCCGTCCTGGAGCTGCTCGACCACGGTGCAGCTGCCGGCGAGGCCGGTGGCGTGCATCAGGCGCGTGTCCTTGATCCCCGCCATCAGGGCGGCGATGCAGACACCGGTTCCGATCATCCCCTTCAACATGGCTCGTCCCCTTCCGTCGAGCCGCAGGGTCCGAATATCGGCTCAGCCGGACCGCCGCCGCATCACTCGGGCGGGGTCGACTTCCGGCAACGGCGCTAGGAGGCCCAGACGTTCTCGAACGTGCCGAAGCGGAGCTCGGCGTCGTACAGGAAGCGCGTGTCGTCGACGCGCTGCATGTACGCCTCGCGGTGCTCTGCGACGAAGGCGTTGTAGGCCTCGGCCGACTCCCAGCGGTCGACGACGAGATACCGGCCCGGCGCCTCGACGTCGCGGAGCAGCTCGGTGCCGACGTAGCCGCGCCCACCGCCGAAGAACTGCGCCCACTCGCCCTCGGGGCCGTATGCGGCCTCGAACCGCTCCGGGTCGCGCACCTCGTAGCTGAAGACCAGGGCGATCATCGTGGGGCCAGGATAAGGTCCCTGCCCGTGAGCGCCGAGCCGATCGAGATCGAGCCCGAGGCCGACCGGGCCCGCTACAAGGGCGTCCTCCGCTTCTACGAGCTCGCGAAGCACGCCGAGTGGCAGGTGAAGGACGTGCCGTGGGGCGAGCTGCCGCCGGTCCCGGAGGGCAAGGGCTCGCCGCAGCGCGTCGCGCGCCGCCGGGACATCTGGCGGAGCGTCGTCATGCAGCAGCTGCAGGCGGACATCATCGCCTGCGAGATGGCGGCGCAGCTCCTGAACGCCGCCCCCGACCCGGAGGCGAGGCTCTATTACTCCACGATGGTCCAGGACGAGTCGCGTCACACGGAAGCGTGGCTGAAGCTGATCGGCCAGGTCGGCGGCGAGGGCGAGCGCGACCCGCACCTCGACAAGCTCGGGAAGATGTTCCTCGACGCCGACTCGCTCGAGGAGAAGGTCTTCCTGATGCAGGTCTTCTTCGAGCGGCTGATCATCCCGCGCTTCCGGCTGATCGCGCGCGGCTCGCGCGGGACGATCCTCGAGGACATCTGCAACCGGCTCGCGATCGACGACGGCATCCACCACGGCTCGGGGATGGCGTACGAGCGGATCCTGCTCGAGCACGCGACGCCGAAGGTGAAGGCCGGGCTGATCGACGCCGCGAACCGCATGCTCCCCGAGTTCGCGAAGCACGCGCTGTGGCGCCCGAAGGCGCGCGAGTTCATCGGCTCGCTGATGGAGGCGCGCGACCGTGAGCGGCTGCACCAGGAGCTCGAGCACGGCCGGCGCCTGGCGGCGAGCCTCGGGCTCGACGTCAGCGAAGTGCACCTGCCCTCGATGTGATGACGCTGGAGGACGGCGTCGAGCAGATCCTCGGCGTCCGCCCGCCGGACGACGTGCCCGTGGGGCAGTGGCTCGCGGGCCGGAACCTCGGTCTCGTGCCGGTCGCGGACCCCGCCTCCTTCGCCTGGCCCGGCTACTGGCTCGGCCGCTCCGGCGACGAGATCGTGCTGATGTACGGCTCGCCCTCGGGGCCCGTCGACGTCGAGCTCGACGGGCCGGTCGAGGAGGGCTGGGTGATCGCCGCGCTCGATCTCGACTACGTCCAGCCGGGGGAGACGGGCGAGGGCGTGGTCGAGGCGCTGCTCGTCGCGCCCGCCGCCGAGGCGCCGATGGAGCGCGTCGAGTCGGCGGTCGCCGTCGCCGGGCACGGGCTCGAGGGCGACCGCTACCGCGACGGGCGGGGCACGTTCGGCGGGAGGGGGCAGGGGTACGAGCTGACGCTCGTCGCTGCCGAGCACCTGGACGATCTCGGCATCGCGGCGCAGCGCGCGCGCCGCAACGTCGTCACGCGCGGCATCGACCTGAACGCGCTCGTCGGCCGGCGGTTCGCGATCGGCGAGGTCGAGTGCGTCGCACGGCGGCTCGCCGAGCCGTGCGCGCACCTCGAGCGGGTCGAGGGCAAGGGGCTGCTGCGGCCGCTCGTCCACCGGGCCGGGATCCGGGCGGACATCCTCGCCGGCGGGACGATCTCGCTCGGCGACCGCGTCCGGCCGCTGTAACACTCGCGCTCGTCCCGACAGGAACCGGGTGGATGCAGCGGTTCGAGCAGATCTACGCCCAGCACGTCGACGCGATCCGGGCCTACGTCCGTCGTCGCGCGCCGCAGGCGGTGGTCGACGACGTCGTCGCCGACGTCTTCGTCGTGGCGCTCCGCCGGATCGACGACGTGCCGCACAACGCGCTGCCATGGCTCTACGCCGTGGCACGCAAGACGCTCGCGAACGAGCGGCGGAAGCGTTCCAGACTGCTGCAAACCGATTGCACTGCAATCGGTTTGCACGATCCGGAGCCCGTCGGCGACTCGGCGCTCGCGGCGGCCTTCGCCGGCCTCAGCGACGCCGACCGGGAGATCCTCCGCCTCGTCGCCTGGGAGGGACTGTCGCTCCGGCACGCCGCCCAGGCCCTCGAGTGCTCGCCCGTCGCGGCGCGCGTGCGCTACCACCGGGCGAAGTCGCGCCTGCGGGAGCGGCTCGACGCCACTGCGTCCTTTCGACCCGAACCGAAAGGAGTGACGGAATGAACGACGTCATCGCGCGACTCGCCGCCGCCAACCCTGTGCCCGTGCCGGCTCGCCGCCGGCGGCTCCGCACCCGCTGGCTCGTCGCCGCGGCGGCTGCGGTGTGCCTCGTCCCGGCTGCGGTCGCGGTCGCCGACGAGATCGGCGTCTCGAACGGCGGGACGACCGTCCCGACGTCTGCGGCGCCGCTCGACGAGGTGCTCCACGACCTGAACGTCGGCGACACGATGCAGTACCTCGGGACGCTGAACGGCGTGGGCTTCTACGCCGGGCGCGACGGCGCCGGAAGGTTCTGTCTCGCGATCGAACATGTCGGCCGGCAGTACGAGAAGGGAGCCGGATGTGACTGGCGCCCGGACGGCTTCCCGTCGACCGCGGTCCGGGCGTTCGCGTTCCCGCCCGCGCGGCAGCTCGAGGGCGTCGCCGCCGACGGCGTCGCGACCGTGCAGGCACTCGACGCGGACGGGAACGTGCTCGACTCGACGCCCGTCGTGCACAACCTCTTCGCCTCGAGCGTGCCGCTGGACGGCGCGGCGACGGCGATCAGGACGCTCGACGCCGGCGGCAACGTCCTGACGACCCAGCGGCTGCACGGCTGAGCCATGTCCGCCAACGTGGTTGCGGGACATGTCCCGCAACCACGTTGCTCAGCAGTCGGGGCCGGGCGAGCCGTTCGGCAGGGTGGCGCCGCACAGCGACCGGGCGTTGCCCAGGTCGACCTTGATCGCGCCGGTCAGGTCGGCGTTCGCGAACACGGCGTCGATCACCTCGGCGTCCGTGAAGTCGGCGTTGCGGGCGCTCGCGTCGGTGAGGTCGGCGCCGTGCAGGTTCGCGTTCGAGAGCACGGCATGGTCGAGGATCGAGTCGACGAGCGTCGCGCCCTCGAGGTCGACGCCGCGGAGCACGGCGCGCGTCAGGTCGACGTCGGTGAGATTCGCGCCTCTGGCGGTCGCACCGTCGAGGTCGACCCGCGTCAGCGTCAGGGTGCTGAGGTCGAGGCCGTCGAGGTTGACGGTCGGCCCGAGCAGGTGGCCGCCGACCACGGTCCACTGCGTCGGCAGGATCGGCGTGCCGAGGATGCCCGACGACTTCACGCCGGTCAGCACCGCGCTCTGGAGGTTGGTGCCGTCGAGGTCGGTGCCGTCGAAGGTCGCGCCCGTGAAGTCCTCGCCCGTGAGGTCAGCGCCGGGGCCGACGAGATACCACCCGTGGTGCCCGCCGACCACCTGCCAGTGCTTCGGCACCGCACTCGGGGCGACGGAGATCGGGGCGCTCATCGTGATGCCGTCGAGCGTCGCGGTCGACAGGTCGACGCGCTCGAAGTCGCCGCCCTCGAGCGTCACGTCGCTGAAGTTCGCGTCGGCGAGGCTCGAGCCGGCGAACTTGCAGTCGATCAGCGTCGCGCCGCTGAAGTCGACCCCGTGCAGGTCGAGGTTCGACAGATCCCAGTGGTCGAGCGTCGCGTCGTGGAAGTCGGGATTGCACTCGGGGCCGGCGTTCTGCAGCGTCGCCTCGTTCACCCGCGGATTGCAGACGGACGTGCCACCGGCGTCGTCGAGAAAGACAGAGGCCGAACCGAAGCTCGCCGGTGTCGGGACGTGCCGAAGCGACACGGGATGGCTCCCCCTCAGCGTGTCGGCACCGACGAAGATCCGCCGCGCCGTGAACGTC
>JBEQUF010000006.1:0-11446 GCA_040349295.1 Actinomycetota bacterium
CGAGTTGATGTCGGCGTCCAGCATCCGGAGCGCCTCGATCTGGTCGGGCGTGATCGCGACCGCGGCGCGCGCGGCGAGCTCGCCGCAGACGAACGACTGGACGAGATACGCGTCCTCGACGTCCTTGCGCGTGATCTCGAGCACACGGAAGCCGCGGTTCGGCTCCTGCGTCACCCAGCCGTCCTGCGCGAGCAGCAGCAGCGCCTCGCGAACCGGGGTGATGCTCGCGCCGACACGCTCGGCGAGCGGCGCGAGCCGGAGGAGCTGGCCCGGCGGCACCTGCCCGGAGACGATCAGCTCGCGAATGTGCGCGGCAGCCTCGTCCTTCAGTTGCGGTCTGGGTTGGGTCGTCGCCACCGTTCCCCTAATATAATATATGGAATAGGACGTTATCTTCCGTCAACATGGTGACAGGTCACCGCCCGCCGAAGGTCGCGGATTCCCCTGCACCGGTGACCTTGTAGAAGATCGCCGCGACGATCAACACGGGCACCGTGACGATCATCGCCGCCGTCGACGCCTGCGCGAGGTTGGCGTTGTTCCAGATCGCCCAGATCCAGCTCGAGACGACGTTCAGGTTCGGGCCGGCGAGGAAGATGACGAGCGCCAGCTGGCGGAGGGTCGCCATGAAGACGAAGAGGCCGCCCGCGACGAGCGTCGGACGCATCAGCGGCACGACGATGCGCAGGAAGACGGCGAGCCGGTTGGCGCCGCTGACGTCGGCCGCCTCCTCCAGCTCCCGGTGCTGCGTGATCAGGCCGGCGTGGTTGAAGCGCAGCCCCCACGGCAGGTAGTGGATGACGAGCGCCAGCAGGATGATCCACGTCGTGTCGTAGATCCCGATCGGGAAGTTGATGAAGACGCGGACGACCGCGAGCGACAGAACGACGCCGGGCACGACGAGCGGCAGGCTGCCGAGGTAGTCGACGCCGCGGCTCAGCGAGCTCGGCCTCCGCAGGACGCCCCACGCCGCCACGAGCCCGAGCCCCATCACGAGCACCGCGGCGCCCGCCCCGAGGATGAACGTGTTCTTCAGCGCGTCGGTGAACCCGGGCGCGTGCAGCACCGCGTGGTAGTTCGAGAGCGACATGAACTTCAGCTCGCCGCGCGACGGCGGGGCGTAGTACTGCAGGAACGACGCCCAGAACAGGATCAGGATCGGCGCGAGGATCAGCAGCGGCACGAGCACCGTGATCAGCGCCGTCAACCAGCGGTACTTGCCGAGCTGGATCGTCTGCGGCCGGAAGCCCTTGCCGGTCACGGTGACGAAGCGGTGGGCGCGGGCGGTGGCCCGCTGGTACGCCCAGAGACCGACGATCGTCAGCACCATCAGGAGCGTCGCGTACACGGCAGCGGCGCCGAAGTCCGGCTCGACCGCGTTGCTGATCTCGAAGTAGATCGCCGTGCTGAGCACCTTGATGTGCGACGGCGTGCCGAGCAGCGCGGGCACCTCGAACGACTCGATGCCGACGATGAACGACAGGAGCAGCGCGGCGACGAGGCTCGGGCGCACGAGCGGGAACGTGACCGTCCGCAGGATGCGCACCTGCGACGCGCCGCTGACCGCCGCCGCCTGCTCGAGCGAGGGGTCGGCGAGCCGGAACGCCGGCGCGACCAGGAGGAACACCGCCGGGAACGTGATCGTCGCCTGGATGAAGACCATCCAGAACATCGAGTAGATGTTGATCTGCGCCGCGTTGAAGCCGAAGATGTCGCGGATCCAGCTGTTGATCAGGCCGTTGTTCGGGCCGAGCAGGAGGACCCACCCCATCGTCTCGACGAGGATCGGCACGCCGAGCGCGACGATGACCGTGAAGTAGACGAAGCGCCGGAGCGGCGCGTTCGTGCGCTCGACGAAGAACGCGACGATGCTCGCGATCGCCACCGCGAGCAGCGCGCTGCCGGCGGCGAAGATGAACGTGTTCTTGATCGCCTCGAGGCTCGTCCCCTGACCGAACACGTGGCGGTAGTGCGAGACGGTCCGCGTGCCGTGCCAGACGTCGCTGCCGGAGACGAAGCTCGAGTAGACGACGGTGAAGATCGGCGGCACGACGAGCGCCGCGAGCGCGAGCCCGACGACGATCGTCGTTCCGTTGCGCCGGGCCGCAGCCTGCGCCCGCCGGGCGAGCAGCTCGACGGGGCCGGGCGGCAGGGTCGAGTTCGCGATCGAGCTCACAGCACCGCTTCGGCGATCGGATCCGTCGTCGGCTCCTCGGCCGCCGGCGCAGCCGGGCGGTCCTCGGTGCTCTCGCGCGGGAACACGAGGCCGGTGCGCGGCAGCGTGACACGGACGCCGTCGCCGATCGCGAAGCCGGGACTCGTCCCCGAGATGCGCGCACGCACCTCGACGTCGGCGGCTGCGACGAGGAAGTCGGTGCTCTCGCCGAGGAACACGCTGCTGCGGACGACGCCGCGCAGCGTGCCCGGCTCGAGCTCGGCCGCGCCGTTCCGATCCGGCTCGAGGGCGATCGCCTCCGGCCGAACCGCGAGCGCGACGGCGTCGCCGGCGTTCGCGCTCCCGGCGAGCACACCGTGCACGACGCTCGCGCCGAACGAGACCGTGCAGGCCCCCGCTTCCTTCGCGTCGACCAGCGTCCCCTGGAGGAGGTTCGTCGAGCCGATGAAGTCGGCGACGTAGGCGGTCGCCGGCGAGTGGTAGATCTCCGCCGGCGTCGCCTGCTGGACGATGCGACCGTCGTGCATGAGGGCGATCTCGTCCGAGAGGGCGAGCGCCTCCATCTGGTCGTGCGTGACGTAGATCGTCGTCAGGCCGGTCTCGACCTGCAGTCGCTTGAGCTCGAAGCGCATCCGCTCGCGCAGCTTCGCGTCGAGGTTCGAGAGCGGCTCGTCGAGCAGGAGCAGCCGGGGGCTGCCGACGATCGCGCGTGCGAGCGCGAGGCGCTGCTGCTGGCCGCCGCTGAGCAGCGTCGCCGGCCGCTTGGCGAGGTGCTCCATGTTCATCAGCGTCAGCGTGCGCTCGACCGACTCGCGGATCTCCGCGCGGCCCTTGCGCTTGACCTTCAGCGGGAAGGCGACGTTCTCGAAGACCGTCATGTGCGGCCAGATGGCGTACGACTGGAAGACCATGCCGAGGTCGCGCTTGTTCGGCGGCACGAAGTGCGCACGCGCTCCGTCGAAGACGACGACGTCGTCGATCTCGATGCTCCCGCTCTCCGGCCGCTCGAGGCCTGCGACCGAGCGAAGCGTCGTCGTCTTGCCCGAGCCCGACGCGCCGAGCAGCGTGAACAGCGAGCCTTCCGGCACCTCGAACGAGACACCGTCCAGCGCCTTCACATCGTCGCTGTCCCGCGTCGCAAACCGCTTCTCAAGGTCGGTGACTCGCAGCATGTGCCCTACTCCCCGGTTCGATTGCCTCGGATGATGCCTGGCCGGCGGCGCACCGCAAGGGTGCGCCGCCGGCCGGTGTTTCGGTTGCCTCAGTGACCGCCGAGGAAGTAGCGGTTGAAGAGGTCAGTCCACGCGCCGTAGGCCTGGGCGTAGCTCTTGAAGCCCGTCCAGGTCTTCGGAGCCGTCTGCTGCCGGATGTCCCACTTCGCGACGGGGAGCTGCCCGTCGACCTGGAACGGCAGGATCGGCGCCGTCTTGAACGGCAGGGCGTTGCCGAGCGTCGTGAACACGGCGCCGCCCTCCTTCGGATTGCTCAGCCAGTCGACGAGCAGCATCGCGGCGCACGGATGCGGCGCGTACTTCGAGATCGACGAGGCCTGGAACTGCGCCATCGCGGGCTGGAGCACCTGGAGGAGCAGCGGTGCGTTCTTCGCGATGTGGTCGCGCTGGTAGTACGACGACGACATGTCGATGCCCATCGGAGCGGTGCCCGCCTCGATCATGTCGGCGACGCCGCGGCCGCTGACGTTGACGACGCGAACCTGCTTCGCGAGCTTCGAGTAGAACGCCGTGCCGAACGTGCGGCGGAGCAGCGCCACGAACGCCGGCGACGTGCTGTCGGTGCCGATGTAGACCTTGCCCGTGTACTGCGGGCTGAGCAGGTCCTTCCACGTCTTCGGCACCTGGCTCGTCGGGATCGTGTTCGGGTTGTAGTAGACGCCGACCTGCACGTACCCGTTCGACGCGAGGAGCCACGGCGACGACAGCGTCGTCCCCATGTCCGTCCGCATCAGCTTCCCGTAGGGAGACCAGAACGGCTGGAAGTACTTGCTCGTCCGCTCGATGTTGCCGAGCGCGTCGTTGTAGACGTCGAAGTTGTGATGGCCTGCGTCCTCTTCGGACTCGAGGCGCGTCACGAGCGGGCTCGTGGCGACGTACGTGTTCATCGACACGCCCGGGTACTGCGCCTGGAACGCCGGCTTCAGCGAGGTATCCGTCGCCGAGGAGCTCGTGTACAGCGTGACCGAGCCCTCCTGCTTCGCGCACTGGTAGAGGTGCTGCTCGCGGTCCGCCTTGTTGTAGGTGAAGATCGGGTTGATCTTCAGCGTCGGGGCTTTCTTCTTCGGGGGAGCCTTGGCCGCAAGCGACGCGCTGGCGACGATGCCTCCGACGAGGCACAGAATCCCTAGAGCGACGGCGATGCGGCGCAAGCGCCCGGCACCACCTTTCCGACCCTCCAGCATCACGTCAACCCTCCCTGTTTATATGATATATGCCCTCGGGCGCGGGGAGTATGGCCACATCGGGGACGCCCTGTCAAGGGTCGCGGCGCCCGCGAGCTCGACGCTTTACATGTTTCGTATCTTGACACGCGTTTCCGTAAAATGAAATGCGATGTACGTCGGCGTCCAGCTGCCCCACAACGAGATCGAGGTCGACACCGGGGCGCTGCGGGAGCTCGTCCAGGGAATCCAGGACCTCGGCTTCCACCACGCGCAGGTGGTCGACCACGTCGTCGGCGCCGACCGGGCCACCTACACCGACAAGACCTACCTCCCCTACGACGGCGAGTCGGTCGTCCACGAGCCGCTGACGCTGTTCGGGTTCATCGCCGCGTGCGCGCCCGAGCTCCATCTCTTCTCGGCCGTGCTCGTGCTGCCCCAACGGCAGACGGCGCTCGTCGCGAAGCAGGCGGCCGAGATCGACATCCTCACGAACGGCAAGCTCCGGCTCGGCGTCGGCGTCGGCTGGAACGACGTCGAGTACGAGGCGCTCGGCATGGAGTTCCGGAAGCGCGGCAAGCGCATCGAGGAGCAGGTCGGCCTGCTGCGGCGGCTGTGGACGGAGCCCGTGGTCAGCTTCGACGGGGAGTTCGACCATATGCATGGCGTCACGGTGACCCCGCCGCCGGTCCAGCGGCCGATCCCGATCTGGTTCGGCGGCTCGGTCGAGGCGGCACGGCGGCGCGCCGCCGTGCTCGGCGACGGCCTCGTGCTGCAGATGCCGGTGCCGGAGTACCCGTTCGACAGCGACTGGCCGGCGACGATGGACGAGATGCGCAGCTGGCGCCGCGAGTCCGGCCGGCCCGGCGAGGTCGGCTTCGAGGCGCGGCTGACGCTCGACCTCGAGCGCTCACCCGAGGAGTGGCGCGAGACGGTTCGGCAGTGGAAGGAGCTCGGCGCGAGCCACATCGGCGTCCGCACGATCCGGCTCGGCATCTACGGCGTCGAGGACCATCTCGCCCGCTTCGCCCTCGCGAGCGACGCGCTCGCCGATTTCATGCCGTGACAGCAGGCTCCATATATTTTATAGTCGTTCCACATTTTCGGCAGGAAGGAAATCGATGGAATTCTCGATGATCTTCGAAGCGCAGATCGCCGGCCCGACGCCGGAGACCGAGCGCCAGACGATGCACGACTGCGTCGAGCAGGCTGTCCTCGCCGACGAGATGGGCTTCGACCGGATCTGGGCGGTCGAGCATCACACGCTGCACCAGTACGCGCACATGAGCGCGCCGGAGGTCTTCCTCACCTACGTCGCCGCGAAGACGACGCGCATCCGCATCGCCCACGGCGTCATCTGCCTTCCCTTCAAGTACAACCACCCGATCCGCGTCGCCGAGCGCACCGCGATGCTCGACATCCTCTCGAACGGCCGGCTCGACGTCGGCTTCGGCAAAGGCTCGACCGACCAGGAGCTCGACGCCTTCGGCGTCGACAAGGACCGCGCCTACGACGAGGTGCTCGAGTCGATCTCGATCATCCCGAAGATGTGGCAGCAGGAGGTGTTCGAGCACCACAGCGAGCTGCTCGACATCCCGTCGCGCCGCATCCTCCCGAAGCCCGTGCAGGATCCGCACCCGCCGATGTTCCTCGCGTGCACGCGCTCGGAGATGTTCGAGTACGCCGGTGCGCACGGACTCGGGGCGCTCGCGCTCGGCTTCGCCGGCCCCGACGACGTCGCGATCAAGAACGGGCTGTATCGCAACGCGATCGCGAACCGGAACGAGGACGACGTGCACGGCGCGTTCGCGAACGACAAGCTCGTCGCCCTCTGCCCTGCGATCGTCCTCGAGGATCGCGAAGAGGCACAGCGCATCGGCTTCCGCGGCCAGCGCTTCTTCGTCGAGTCGATCGCGCAGTGGAAGGGCGGCCCGCCGCCGAACCCCGACACGTACGACCTCGACAACGAGGCGGCGCTGCTCGCGATGCAGGAGGCGACGCTGAAGGCGAAGTTCGGCTCGGAGGACATCAAGTCGATCTCGATCGACGAGATCCGCTCCTCCGGCCTGCAGCGCTACAACGTCAACCAGGCCTACGGGAACCCCGACGACGCGATCGCCTACATCGAGCGGTTGATCGAGGCGGGCGCCGACGAGATCATGTTCATCCTCCAGATGGGCACGGTTCCGCAGGAAGCGATCCTCGAGTCGATCCGCCAGATCGGCACGCACGTCATCCCGCACTTCGCGGAGACGCGCACGGCCGTCGCCGGCTGAGCCCGTGCCGGTGCGGATCGTCGTCGAGAAGGGCGTCGCGGTGCCGATGCGCGACGGCGTCGAGCTCCTCGCGGACCTCTATCTGCCGGAGGGCCGCGGACCGTTCCCGGCCCTGCTGCATCGCGTGCCCTACAGCCGCGAGGCGCCGCGCATCGTCAACTTCTCGCTCGACGCGCATCGCTCGGTGCAGGCCGGCTACGCCGTCGTCGTGCAGGACGTGCGCGGCCGGTTCGGGTCGGGCGGCACGTTCACGCCCTTCCTCGACGACGGCGCGGACGGCGCCGACACGATCGACTGGATCGTCGCGCAGCCGTGGTCGTCGGGCAAGGTCGGGATGGCCGGCGGCTCGTATGCCGGCGCGACGCAGTGGGCGGCGGCGCGCGCGCGTCCGGCGGGACTGACGGCGATCGCGCCGTTCGTCGCGACGAACGACTGCTACGACGGCTGGATCTACCGCCGCGGCGTCTTCGAGCTCGGCTTCAACGTGCTCTGGTCGCTCCGCAACATCGGCCCGGCCAACGCCGTGCGCGCGGGCGCCGACCTGGCGCCGCTCGTCGAGGCGGCGGACGCGATCGACGAGGTGTACCGACACGTGCCGCTCGCCGGGCAGGCGGCGCTCGACGGCCTCACCCCGTACTACGACGACTGGCTGCAGGAGCCGGTGCCGAACGGCCGCTGGGGCGGCCTGCACGACGCGGCGGGCGCGGACGTCGACGCGAACGTCCTCTCGATCGGCGGGTGGTTCGACGTGTTCCAGCCGGGATCGCTCGCCGGCTACGCCTCGAAGGGCGGCGGCACGCGGCGCCTCGTCATGGGCCCCTGGGCGCACGCCGTCTTCGGCGGCGAATACGCCGCGCGAAGCTTCGGCGTCGCGGCCGACACGGCAACCGTGAACCTGACGGCGCTGCACCTGCGCTGGTACGACCGCTGGGTGAAGGGCGAGGAGAACGGCGCCGAGCACGACGCGCCCGTGCGCCTCTTCGTCATGGGCGCCGACTACTGGCGCGACGAGGACGGGTGGCCGCCCTCCGACGCGGTCGAGACCTCGCTCTTCCTGCGCGGCAACGGCGGGCTGACGCGGCAGGCGCCGGCCGACGAGCCGGCCGACGAGTTCGAGTACGACCCGAACGACCCGGCGCCGACCGTCGGCGGCACGACCTTCCTGCCCGGCCTCCACCTGGCGGCGAACTCCGGCCCGCGCGACCAGGCGCCGCTCGCGGCGCGACGCGACGTGCTCAGCTGGACGGGCGACGCGCTCGACGCGCCGCTCGAGATCGTCGGCCCTGTGTCGCTCGTGCTGCACGTGTCGTCGGATGCGCCCGACGCCGACTTCGCCGCGACGCTCGCCGACGTCGCGCCCGACGGCACCGCGCTGAACGTCGCCGACGGGATCGTCCGCGCGCGCTACCGCGACGGCCGCGCCTCGAGCTCGCTCCTCTCCCCCGGCACCGTCTACGAGCTGCTCGTCGAGCTCGGCGGCACCGCGCACGTCTTCCGCCCCGGCCATCGGCCGCGCGTGCTCGTGACCGGCGGCAGCTTCCCGCGCTACGAGCGCAACCCGCAGACCGGCGAGCTCCCGGCGGAGGCGACCGAGCTGCGCGCGGCGCGGCACCGCGTCCACCACGACGCCCGCCATCCATCGCAGCTCGTCGTGCACGTCGTCGAGCGTGACGAGACGCTGGAGCGCATCGCATGACCGAGCTCGCGGACACGGTCGCGGTCGTCACCGGTGCGGGCGGCGGGCTCGGCGGCGCGATCGTCGACGCGCTCGCGGCGGCCGGCTCGACGCCCGTTCTGCTCGACGTGGACGGCGACGCGGTGCGCAGGGCCGCCGAGGCGCGCGGCTTGCGCGGCATCGCCTGCGACGTCACCGACGTCGCGTCGCTCGAGAGCGCCGCGCGCGAGGTGCTCGCAGAGCACGGCCGCTGCGACATCCTCGTCAACAACGCGGGCATCCTCGAGCACGCGCTGCTCGACGAGCATCCGATCGACCTGTGGGACCGCGTGATCGACGTCAACCTCACGGGCTACTTCCGCGCGGCGCAGGCGTTCGGCACGTCGATGCGCGACGCGGGCAGGGGCGCGATCGTCAACATCGCCTCCGGCGCCGCCGAGGCGCCGTCGCTCACGAACGGCGCCTACTGCGCGAGCAAGGCGGGCGTGCTCGCCCTGACGCGGCAGATCGCCGTCGAGTGGGGTCCCTACGGCATCCGCGCGAACGCCGTCAGCCCGATCTACATGGAGACGCCGATGACTGCCCACATGCAGCCCAAGACCCAGAACGTGCCGCTCGGCCGCATCGGCGACGTCGAAGAGGTCGCGCAGGTCGTCGTCTTCCTCGCCGGCCCGGGCTCGTCGTACCTGAACGGGATCAACGTCCCGGTCGACGGCGCCCTCGCGCAGGCGCGCGCCGGCGGCTGGCAGGGGCAGGCGTCGTGACCGGGGTCGCCGTCGTCACCGGCGCCGCCGGCGGGCTCGGCGCCTCGGTCGCCGAGGAGCTCGCCCGGCGCGGCTCGAAGCTCGCTCTCCTCGATCTCTCGCTCGACGCGCTGCAACCGCTCGCCGACCGGCTCGAGCAGCTCACCGGCAGCCGGCCGCTGACGTTGCAGTGCGACGTCTCGGACGCCGACGCCGTCGAGGAGGTCGCGGCCGCAGTCGAGCGCGACGCCGGGCCGTGCGGCGTACTCGTGAACAACGCGGCCGTGTACCAGCGCGCACCGCTCGAGGAGCACTCGCTCGACCTCTGGAACCTGACGCTCGGCGTCAACCTGCGCGGCTACTTCCTCTGCACGCGAGCGTTCGGACGCTCGATGCTCGCGACCGGCGGCGGCAGCATCGTCAACGTCTCGTCGATCGCCGAGCGCGGGCCGACGATCGGCGCCGTGTCGTACTGCGTGAGCAAGGCGGCGGTCGGCGCGCTCACCCGGCAGACCGCGCTCGAGTGGGGCCCGCGCGGCGTGCGCGCGAACGCGATCAGCCCGGGCTTCATGATGACGCCGATGTCCTCGTCGTTTGGCGCCGACGACATCGTCGCGCAGCGCGAGCAGCGCGTCCCGGTGCGCCGCATCGCGACGACCGACGAGGTGGCCCAGGTGGTCGCGTTCCTCGCCGGGCCCGAGTCGTCCTACGTCTCGGGGACGACGCTGACCGTCGACGGCGGCGTCACGCTGACGCTGTCGCAGACGTTCCCTAGGCCGTGAGCACGAGCGGCAGCTCGACGTAGCCGCAGTGCGTGGCCGCGTCGTCGATCCGCCGTGACGGCGCCGTCCCGCGCTCGATCGACGAGAAGCGGTCGAGCACCGCGTCGAGCGCAAGTGCGACCTCGAGCCGCGCGAGCGGCGCGCCGAGGCAGAAGTGGATGCCGTGGCCGAACGCAGCGTGGCGTCGCGCGCGGTTGGCGAGGTCGAAGCGTTCGGGCTCCGGGTACGCGTCCGGGTCGCGGTTGGCGGCGCCGAAGTAGACGCGCACCGACTCGCCGGCCGGGATCGTCACACCGCCGAGCTCCGTCTCCTTGAGCGTCCGCCGGTAGAGCCACTGCACCGGCGCCTCGAGCCGCAGCGCCTCCTCGACGACCTCGTCGACGCGCGACCGATCCGCGCGGACGAGGGCGTACACGTCGGGATTGTCGGCGAGCTGGCCGAGCAGGTTGCCGAGGACGTTCGTCGTCGTCACGTTCCCGGCCGTGAGCAGGAGCGCGCAGACCGCGGCAACCTCGTCCTCCGAGAGGGCGTCGTCGCCGTCGTTCGCGACGACGAGGTCGGTGATCAGGTCGTCGAGCGGCTGCGCCCGCCGAGCGCGCGCCTCGGCGAGGAAGTAGTCGAGCAGCCGCCGGTTGGCGGCCCGCGCGGCCTCGATGCGCGCCGCGTGCTCGGGCGACGTCGGCGTACCGCGCTGCGCGACGAGATACGTGCGCTCGTCCGACCAGCGCTTGAAGTCGAGATGGCGCTCCTGCGGGACGCCCATCACCTGCGCGACGACGCGCACCGGCAGCGGGTCGCAGAGCGCCGAGATCGCCTCGACGTCCCGTTCCGGCAGCGCGCCGACAACGTCGCGGACGACCTCGTCGACCCACGGCGTCATCGCCTCGATGCGCCCCTGCGTGAACGCCGGCTGCACGAGCTTGCGATGCCTGGTGTGTCCCGGCGGGTCCTCGAAGATGATCGGCGTCTCGCGCAGCACCTCGTTGTCGATGTGACTGAGGTCGGACGAGAAGACGCGGTGGTTCGACAGCGCCGCGAACACGTCGCGGTGCTTCATCACCACCCAGTGGCCGTCGGCGGTGCGGAACGGGGTCTGCGGCCGCAGCTCGCGGTAGAGCGGGAAGGGATCGGCGACGACCGCGGGAGCGAAGAGCGCGTTCGCGTCCAGCGCTTCTGGATCGGCCAGGGCCACGACCCTATGATATGGCAACTGTCCGCCATGCGGTAAGCCATTTCACTTTGTGGAGGATCGACCAGCGATGAGCAACCCCGTTGTCGTGATCACCGGCGCCGGCTCCGGCCTCGGCCGCCGGACCGCGCACGTCGTCGCCGAGCGCGGCTCGACCGTCGTCGTCCTCGACCTCGACGGCGACGCAGCCGCGGCGACCGTCGCCGAGCT
>JBEQUF010000076.1:0-5366 GCA_040349295.1 Actinomycetota bacterium
GCCGGTGCGGCGCGCCGACGTGACGATGATCTCCGACGGCGGCGCCGCGCTGATCGTGACGACGCGCGAGCGTGCGCAGGACTTCCCGAAGGCGCCGGTATACGTGCTCGCCGGCGCGCAGCAGACGGGCCTGCGGCTGTACCAGAACGACGACCAGCTCATGCGCCCGTGGCTGCGCGACGTCGCCGACCGCGTCTACGCCGACGCCGGGCTGACGCGCGACGACGTCGACCTGCTCTACGTCCAGGATCCGACGAGCGTCTGGGTGCTGCAGATGCTCGAGTGGTTCGGCTTCTGCGGGGTCGGCGAGGCCGGGCCGTTCCTCGAGACCGGGGCGATCGAGCCCGGCGGCGCGCTGCCGCTGAACACGAACGGCGGCCAGCTCTCGGAGGCGTACATGTGGGGTTGGCTGCACCTCGTCGAGGCGGTGCGGCAGCTGCGGGGCGAGGCCGGCGAGCGGCAGGTCGCCGGCGCGAACGTCGCGCTCTACTGCTCCAGCAAGGCGTTCGAGAAGGGCGCCGCGACGATCCTCGCGCGGGAGGCGGCGTGACGGACGACCTCGACGAGACGTTCCTCGCCGAGGCGGCGGCCGGGCGGCTGAGCTTCCAGCGCTGCGGCGCCTGCGGCCATCTCCGCTGGCCGGCGGGCGCGCTCTGCCCGGAGTGCTGGTCGCCGTCGTTCGCGTGGGAGGCGGTCGAGCACGGCGGGTCGGTCTGGAGCTTCGGCGTCTACGACCGCGCCTTCGACCCCGCGTTCGAGGACAAGGTTCCGTACGTGGTCGCGCTCGTCGAGCTCGATGCCGGGCCGCGCCTGATCGGCAACGTCGTCGGCGTCGCCCCGGAGGACGTCATCGTCGGCATGCGCGTGGCTGCCGTGTTCGACGACGGGCTCGTGCAGTTCGGGCGTGCGCCGTGAGCCGGACGACGATCCTCGTCGACGGCCTGCAGTTCCCCGAGTGCCCGCGCTGGCGTGACGGCCGGCTGTGGTTCTCCGACGTGCACGCGCATCGCGTCTGCTCGGTCGGCCCGGGCGGCGACGTCGAGGTCGTGCTCGAGCTCGACGACCGGCCGACCGGCCTCGGCTTCCTCCCGGACGGGTCGCTGCTCGTCTGCAGCGCGGACCGCCGGCTCGTCCTTCGCCTGCACGACGGCCAGACGACGGTGCACGCCGACCTCGGCTCCCTGCCTGTCGAGTGGCTGAACGACATGGTCGTGACGCCCGACGGCCGCGCGTATGTCGACGCGATCGCGCACGTCGAGGACCCGGGCGGCGACGAGCCGGTCGACAAGATCGTCGTCGTCGATCCCGACGGCGCGTGGCGCGTCGCGGCCGAGCGCGCCCTGCGCCCGAACGGCATCGCCGTGACGCCCGACGGTGCGACGCTGTTGCACGCGAGCACGCGGCGGCGCAAGGTGATCGAGTGGACGATCGGCGCCGAGGGCCTGCTGCACGATCCGCGCGTCTGGGCCGAGACCGGCCGCTGGACGCCGGACGGGCTGTGCCTCGACGCCGAGGGCGCCGTCTGGATCGGCGCGCTCGCGAAGCAGCACTTCGTGCGGATGCGCCGCGGCGGTGAGGTCGACAGCACGATCGAGGTTCCGGGTCGCTGGGCGACCGCCTGCATGCTCGGCGGCGACGACCGGCAGACCCTGTTCATGGCAACCGCGGATCCCGACTCGGGCCGCGGCTACATCGAGATCGCCGAGACGGCGGTCGCCGGGGCGGGTTCACCGTGATCCGGCGGTGCGAAAGGATGCAGCAATGACGACGACGATCGACCGCGCCACGCAGACCGCGACCTCCCGGCTGGCTGCCTTCGCCGCCGGACTCGACCTCGACGCCGTCCCGGCCGAGGTCGTCGAGGCGGCGAAGACGCTCGTCCTCGACACGATCGGCTGCACGCTCTTCGCGTCGACGCTGCCGTGGTCGCGAATCGTCCAGGAGCACGTCGCCGCCGAGGGCGGGCCCGCGGTCGCCGGTGTGTGGGGGACGGGAGCGCGCACGAGCGTGCCGCTCGCCGCGCTCGCAAACGGCACGGCGGGTCACGGGTTCGAGATCGACGACGTCGACCATCGCTCCGGGCTGCACGTCGGCAGCGTCACCGTGCCGGTCGCGCTCGGGCTCGCCGAGGCCGACGGCGGCTGGAGCGGGCGCGAGCTGCTCACGGCGCTCCTCGCCGGCTTCGAGGTCGGCGTCCGCGTCGGCATCTCGCTCGAGCCGGGGCACTTCCTGCGCGGCTACCACCCGCAGGGGACGATGGGCCCGATCGCGGCCGTCACGACCGCCGCGCGCGGTCTGCACCTCGACGAGGAGCAGACGGCGCACGCGTTCGGGCTCGCGGCGAGCATGGCCGCCGGGCTGATGGGCGCGCAGCAGGGCGGGATGGTGAAACGCCTGCATGCGGGCCGTTCCGGTGAGAGCGGCGTCGTCGCGGCGCGCCTCGCGCAGCGCGGCTTCACGGGCACCGACGACGTCTTCGACATCGACTTCGGCGGCTTCTGCTCGACGCTCGAGGGCAAGCCCGGCGCGATCGACCGCGTCGTCGAGCAGGCGGGCGACCTGGGCGAGCGGTGGGTGACCCCGGACGTCGGCTACAAGATCCACGCGAGCTGCGCCGCCAACCACTCGACGCTCGACGTCGTGCGGCGCCTCCGCACCGAGCACGGCATCGACGTGGCGGACGTCGCAGGAGTCCGGGTCGAGACGTCGCACCACACCGTCGTGCACTGTGGTTGGCCGTACGTGCCCGGAGACATCGTGAACGCGCAGATGAGCCTGCGTTACGGTGTCGCGGCCATGCTGACCACCGGCAGCGCCTTCGTCGACCAGTTCACGCCGACCCGCGTGCACGACGCCGAGCTCGTCGAGCTCGCGTCGAGGGTCGACGTGGAGACCGACGCGTCGATCGATGCGCTCGGCTCGGTGCATCGCCACGTGACGCGGGTCGCGATCGAGCTCCGCGACGGCACCGTGCTCCGCGGCGACGCGAAGCACCGGATCGGCAGCCTCTTCGAGCCGGTCGGCCGCGAGGAGATCACCGAGAAGTTCCGGCAGCTGACCGAGCCGCTGAAGGGGGTCGACTCCGAGGCCATCCTCGAGGCGGTCGTCGGGCTCGAGTCGCTCGACTCGACACAGGAGCTCTCGCAGCTGCTGCTCGCGCCGATCGGCGGCGAGTCGTGATGCCGCCGCGCGACCCCAAGACCGCAGGGTCGGTCTCCGGCGCGCAGACGCTGCTTCGCGGCCTCGACATCCTCGAGTGCTTCGTCACGGAAGGGAGCGCGCTGACGCTCGCCGAGATCAGCCGCAGCGTCGGCCTGACGACGCCGACGACGCACCGCCTGCTGAAGGCGCTCGCGCTCCGCGGGATGGTCGTCGACGACGGCAACCGGCGGTACAGCCTCGGCCCGGCCGTGATGCGGCTCGCGCTCGCCGTGATGAACCGGGCGAACGACCTGATCGCCGTCGGCGGCCCGACGCTCGAGCGGCTGCGTGCCCTGACGAACGAGACGGTCAGCCTGCACACGATCCTCGGCGACGAGCGCGTGTGCATCGCCGAGCTCGTCAGCCCCGAGCCGATCCGGATGGAGTCAGGCGTCGGCCACGTGCATCCGCTCTTCGCCGGCGCGGCCGGCAAGGTGCTGATCGCGTGGGACGACGCACACGTCGCCAGGCTGCCCGCGAAGCTGCCGCGGATCGGCCCGAGCACGATCGCGACCCGGTCGGAGCTCGAGGCGGACCTCGCGCAGGTGCGGAAGCGCGGCTATGCGACGAGCGTGAACGAGGTCGTCGCCGGCGCCTCGTCGATCGCGGTCCCGGTCTTCGACAGCGGCGGCTCGGTCGCTGCGGCGATCAACATCGCCGGCCCGTCGGAGCGGTGGAGCGCGGCGCGGATCGCGAAGCTCGCGCCGGCGGTGCTCGAGGAGGCGCAGCGGCTGATGCAGCTGCTCGCGTCGTCCGGGCCGCCCGTCGTCGTCGCCGGCCGCTCCTAGCCGTCGTGGACATCCGCGCGACCCTGGCGAGCCAACCGCCGGGCTACCGCATCCCGATCGGCCGCGTGCTCGCCGTCTACGTCGGGCTCATGCTCGTCAACTTCCTCAGCTCGACCGACCAGACGATCGTCACGACGGCGCTGCCGCACATCGTCGTCGACATCGGCGGCCTCGCGGAGTACTCGTGGATCTTCACGGCGTACATGCTCGCCTCGACGGTCGCGATCCCGCTCTACGGGAAGCTCGGCGACGTGTACGGCAAGCGGCCGATGCTGCTGACGGCGGTGTCGCTCTTCCTCGCCGGCTCGATGCTCTGCGGGACGGCGCGCTCGATGCCGATGCTGATCGCGTTCCGGGCCGTGCAGGGGCTCGGCGCCGGTGGGCTCGTCCCGCTCTCGATGGCGACGATCGGCTCGATGGTGCCGCTGCGCGACCGCGGCCGCTACCAGGCGTTCATCGTCGCCGCCTTCTCGGGCGGCGCCGGCATCGGCCCGCTGCTCGGCGGCGTGATCGTCGACCACGCGTCCTGGCCGTGGATCTTCTACGTCAACGCGCCGTTCGGGCTGCTCGCGCTCGCGATCGTCTTCCGGATGATGACGAGCCCGGCGCGCAGCGAGCCGCGGCCCGTCGACTGGCCCGGGGCCGCGACGCTCGCGCTCTCGTCGGCGCTGCTGATGCTCGTGCTCCTCTGGGGCGGGCGGACGTTCGCCTGGAGCTCGCCGCAGCTGCTGCTGACCCTGGCAGGTGCGATCGCCGCCCTGGCGGCCTTCGTCGTCGCCGAGCGGCGCGCGGCCGAGCCGATCCTGCTCTTCTCCGCATTGCGCGAGCGGGCTGTCGCGTGCAGCGTCGTCTGTTACGCGCTCGGCGGCTGGGTGATGCTCGGCTCGATCACCTACGTGCCGCTCTTCGCGCAGGCGGTGCTCGGCACGTCGGCGACGAAGTCGGGACTCGTGCTCTGGCCGCAGTTCCTCGGCACCTCGCTGGCGAGCCTGGCGATCGGGCAGTTCATGTTCCGCAGCGGCAAGCTGCGCCGGATGGCGCTGCTCGGCCCGTTCGTCCTCACGACCGGCGTCGTGCTGCTCTGGCGGATGAGCGCCGGCGAGACGAGCGGCGAGGTCGCGCGCAACACGATCCTCAGCGGCGTCGGCTGGGGGATGATGGCGCAGGTCTTCATCGTCTCGGTGCAGAACGCCGTCCCACGCAAGCTGATCACCTCCGCGACGGCGCTGATGGTGTTCTCGCGCTCGATGGGCGCCGCGCTCGGCGTCGCCGCGATGGGCGCCGTCGTCGACCGGCGGCTGCCGTCCGGCCTGCAGCTCGAGTCGCAGCAGCTCGGCAGCTCCGCCGCCGCGTCGCCCGCGACGCGGGCGCTGCTCG
>JBEQUF010000101.1:0-8394 GCA_040349295.1 Actinomycetota bacterium
CGAGCAGCACCCAGCGCCAGCCCGGCCCCTCGGAGAGGACGCCGCCGAAGAACACGCCGGCGGCCGCGCCGAGTCCGGCGATCGCGCCCCAGATGCCGAGCGCCTTGTGGCGGTCGACGCCCTCCTTGAAGGAGATGGTCACGAGCGAAAGCGCGGCCGGAGCCATGAGCGCCGCGCCGATGCCCTGGACGATCCGGGCGGAGATCAGCGTCGCCTCGTTCTGCGCCAACCCGCCTGCGAGCGAGCAGACGGCGAAGAGCAGCACGCCGCCGACCAGGAGCCGCCGCCGGCCGAGCAGATCCGCCAGGCGACCGCCGAGCAGCAGGAAGCCGCCGTAGGTCAGGACGTAGCCGCTCGCCACCCACTGCAGGTTCTGCTGCGAGAAGTGGAGGTCGCGCTGGATCGAAGGGAGGGCGACGTTGACGATCGAGCCGTCGACGACATCGAGGAACTGCACTCCGCAGAGCAGCACCAGCGTCAGCAGCCCGACGCGGGTGGCGAGAAACGACTCGTGCTCGGAACGACCGGTCATGAAGCTGTTCTCCCTCCGTCAGTAAGTGAGTTGACTGACTTATATACGAAGCGTGCTAGCCTCGGTGAGGTGACTGACTTGCTGGCATCCAGACCCGGGAAGCGCGAGCGGCTCGTCGAGAGCGCGCGCATGCTGATCCACGAGCAGGGCGTCCACTCGACCACCTTGGCCCAGGTCGCCGACCGCGCCGACGTGCCGGCCGGGAACGTCTACTACTACTTCAAGACCAAGGACGACCTCGTCGCGGCGGTGCTCGACGCCTACGCGCAGGATGCGGGCCGGCTGATCGAGTCGTTCGCCCGCCACCGGTCGCCGCAGGCACGGCTCAAGGCGCTCGTGCGCAACTGGGACCGGCAGCGCGAGGCCGTCGCGCGGTACGGCTGCCCGATGGGCAGCCTCTGCACCGAGCTCGACAAGCTCGACGACGGTCTCGACAACGCCGGCGCGGCCGTGCTCGCACGCATCATCGACTGGGCCGAGGAGCAGTTCCGCGAGCTCGGCCGGCGCGACGCGCGCGACCTAGCGCACGCACTCTTCGCCGGCATCCAGGGCGCCGCGCTGCTCGCCAATACCTTCCGCGACCCCGAGATCCTCAGCCGTCAGACCCGCCACCTCGAGCGCTGGATCGACTCGCTCTGAACGTCGCGTCCCCGTCGCGAACGGCGAAGCGGTGCTCCGTCAGCCCTTGACTGCGCCCGACAAGCCGCCGACGATCCGCCGCTCGGCGAACAGGAAGAACACGAGCGCGGGGATGATCGACAGCGTCGTGAACGCGAGCACGCCGGCGGTGTCGGCGCTGTGCTCCGTCGAGTAGTTCGCGGCGCCGAGCGGCAGCGTCCAGTGGTTCGGCTCCGTGAGCACGAGCAGCGGGACGATGAAGTTGTTCCAGCTCGTGATCACCGACAGGATGATCACCGTCGTCAGCGCGGGACGCGACAGCGGCAGCAGCACACGCCAGAAGAAGCCGAACGACGTGCAGCCGTCGATCGCGGCGGCGTCCTCGAGGTCGCCCGGCACGTTCCGCATGAACGGTCGCAGGATGATGATCGTGATCGGGATCCCGAACGCCGCCTCGGGCAGCGCGACACCGAGCCACGACTCGTCGAGGTGCAGCTGGCGCAGCAGCAGGTACAGCGGCAGCGCCGCGACGGCGATCGGGAAGAGCAGCCCGAACGTGAAGAACGTGTACATCGCCTCGCGCCCGCGGAACTGGAAGCGCGACAGCGGATACGCGGCGAGCGAGCTCACCGTCACGACGAGCAGCGTCGCGATCGCGGCGATGATGACGCTGTTCCCGACCTGGCGCCAGAAGCCGCTCGAGGTCAGCACGTTCACGTAGTTGTGGCCGATCCACGGATGCGGCAGCCCGACCGGGTCGTTCGCGAGCTGCCCGTTCGTCCGGAAGCCGCCGAGCGCGACGTAGACGATCGGCACGATCACGACTGCCGACAGCGCGATCGCGATCGCGTACACCGGCGCGTTCGAGAACGGCGCGACGCGCGACCTGCGCGGTGCGGCCATCAGCCGGCCATCCTCGAGCTCGAGCCCGAGACGTCGCGACGCAGCACGAAGATCTGGTACAGCGTCGAGAAGACGAAGCAGATGCCGAAGAGGATCACCGCGACCGTCGTCGCGTAGCCGACGCGCAGGCTGTTGATCCCCTGGTCGACCATGTACGTCGCCATCGTCGACGACGAGCCTGCCGGGCCGCCGAGCGTCATGATCCAGACGAGGTCGAACAGCTGGATCGAGCCGATGATCGAGAGGAACGCCCAGATGCGGATCGTCGGGCCGAGCATCGGGATCGTGATGTAGCGCAGCTGCTTCCAGCTCGTCGCACCGTCGATCGCCGCCGCCTCGTGCAGCTCCGGCGGGATGCCCTGCAGCCCGGCGAGGAACAGGATGATCGCGAAGCCGATGTACTTCCACGTGATCACGACGAAGAGCGTGTAGAAGACGAGCGAGAGGTCCGCGAGCCAGAGATGCACGAGGCTGCCCAGCCCGATCGCCTTCAGGAACGCGTCGAGCAGACCGCCCGGCTGCAGGATCTGCAGGAAGACGATCGCCGTGATCGCCTCCGAGAGGATGTACGGCGTGAAGAAGATGAGCCGCAGGACGCTGCGGCCCTTGAGCGGCCGGTTCAGCATCAGCGCGACGCCGAGCGAGAGCGGCAGCTGCAACCCGAGCGACAGCGCCACGAGGATCCCGTTGTGCTCCATCGCCTGCCGGAACGCCGGGTCGCCGAACGCCTCGCGGTAGTTGCCGAGGCCGATGTACTCCGAGAGCGGGCCGAGCCCCGACCAGTTGTAGAAGCTGTAGTGGACCGCCTGGACGACCGGGACGATGATGAAGACGACGTACAGCGTCGCCGCGGGCGCGATGTACCCGGCGATGCGGAGCCACTTGCGCACGACACGGCCGACGGCCGGCCGCTCGATCGCGCGGCCGGCCGTCAGTGCTTCAGGGCTACTCGCCACTCTCGTGTCGTAGCAGGGTTACTTCTTCTTTGCAGCTGCGGCGATGCGAGAGACGACCTGTGCAGGCGTCGCCTTGCCGGCGAACTGATCCGCCGTCGCGTTGTCGAGCTCCTGCCCGATGGCGCGCGAGAACGCGATGTCGAGATAGAGCTGGATGAACGGGGAGCTCGAGCGTGCAGCGAGGACCGACTTCAGGTTCGGATCCTTGACCGAGCTCTCCGAGCCTTTGGCCACCGGGAGACCGAAGTTCGTCGAGCCGATGCGCCGCTGCACGCTGAGGCTGCTGATGTACTGGAGGAACTGCGCGCACTCCGGCTCGGGCGCCTTCCACGAGCAGGAGAAGCCGTCACCGCCGCCTAGGAGCGAGTTCGGCGCGGCCTTGCCGCCCGGCACGTTCGGGAACGGGAACCAGCCGAGGAAGCTCGGGATCGTGTTGTCCGCCGTGAGCGGCTGCATCACGCCCGGGTTCCAGTGGCCCTGCAGCTCCATCGCGGCCTTGCCGTTCGCGAGCAGGCCGGCCGAGCTCGTCGCACCCTGCTGTGCGGGGGTCGCGAGGAAGCCCGCCTGGAACGGCTGCGCCTTCAGAAGCTGGTCGACGAGCTGCCCCGCCTTCAACCAGCACGGATCGCTGAAGTTGTAGGAGACGGCCGACTGCTGCATCGTCGCCTTGCTGCAGACCTTCGTCGCCAGGTAGTCCCAGTAGAAGGCGTCCGGCCACCTGTCGCGGCCGCCGACGGCGATCGGGGTGATCCCCGCCTGCTTCAGCTTCGCGATCGCGGCCATGAACTGCGGCCACGTCTTCGGCGTCGACGTGACGCCCGCCTGCTTGAAGAGATCCTTGTTGTACCAAAAGCCCACCACGCCCACGCTGTATGGGATGGCGTACTGCTTGCCGTTCACCTGCCAGCCGGCGACCGAGCCGCCGAGGCTCTTGATCCACGACTTGACGTACGGCGTCAGGTCTTCGACCTTGCCCGCCTTCACCTGATCGACGAGCGAGCCGCCGCCCCAGTTCTGGAACACGTCCGGCGGATTGTTCGACTGCAGCGCGATCGGGATGCGCGTGTTCTGCAGGACCTCGTTCTGGAACGCGACCGGCTTGACGGTCACGTTCGGATGCTTCGCGTGGAACTCCTTCGCGACCGCGTTCCACAGGGCGAGGCCTGCACCCTGGTTCGCGTTGTGCCACCAGACGAGCGTCACGGACTTCGTCTTCTGCTTCGGCGCAGCGACGCCCGCGGCGGTGGCGAGGACGGTCGTGGCGGCGGCGAGCACGGCCACGAGCACGAGTAGCTTCCGAAATCGCATCGATGCACTCCTCTCCTCTGCGGGTGCCGCCGATCCACGTCGACCGGCGCCCACACGAGCCATTTGCCTCTTCGCGGCGCGAGTCTTGCACATCGCCTCCGATTTCGTCAACCGTTATCGATAACGTTTTCGAGATCCTGTAGGATCCCGCCGTGGCGACCACGGAGGCGCACACCGAGCGGGAGACGCGCGCGGCGACGGCGCGGGCAGGCGTCCTGCTCGAGGGCGTCAGCAAGGTCTACGAGCCTGGCGTCGTCGCTGTCTCCGACGTAACACTCGAGATCGCCGACGGCGAGTTCATGGTCCTCGTCGGCCCCTCCGGCTGCGGCAAGTCGACCCTCCTGCGAACGATCGCCGGCCTCGAGGAGGTGACGGCCGGGCGCGTGTACATCGACGGCGGCGACGTCACCGACATGCCGCCGCGCGACCGCGACATCGCGATGGTCTTCCAGAACTACGCGCTCTACCCGCACATGACCGTGGGCGAGAACCTCGGCTTCGGCCTGAAGCTGCGGAAGGTGTCGAAGGAGGAGCGCGCCCGGCGCGTGCTCGAGGTCGCGCACATGCTCGGCCTCGACGAGCTCGTCGACCGCAAGCCCGCCGACCTGTCGGGCGGGCAGCGCCAGCGCGTCGCGATGGGCCGGGCGATGGTCCGCGAGCCGAAGGTCTTCCTGATGGACGAGCCGCTCTCGAACCTCGACGCGAAGCTGCGCGTCTCGATGCGCGGAAATCTGGCCCGGCTGCACGAACGGCTGGGGGTGACGACGATCTACGTCACCCACGACCAGGTCGAGGCGATGACACTCGGACAGCGCGTCGCCGTCATGCGCGACGGCGTCGTCCAGCAGGTCGACACGCCGCAGCAGCTCTTCAACGCGCCGGCGAACCTCTTCGTCGCCGCGTTCATCGGCTCGCCGTCGATGAACCTCGTCGAGGCGGAGATCGCCGACGGTGCGGCACGCTTCGCCGGCTTCGCGCTTCCCCTGCCGGCGGGCGTGTCGCTCCCGGCGACGCGCGTCATCCTCGGCATTCGGCCGACCGACTTCCGCCGCGGCCGCGACGCCGACCCCGCGCTGCCGCGCATCACCGTCCGCGCCGACGTCGTCGAGGAGCTCGGCGCCGAGGCGCACGTCCTGTTCCGCATCGACGCGCCGCGCGTCGACAGCGACGCCGTGCGGGCGGCCGCCGACCGGTCGACCGACGAGGAGGCGCTCCTCGCCGAGGAGACCGCCGAGTTCACCGCCCGGATCGAAGGCTACGAGCCGGTGGCGCCGGGCTCGGAGCTCGAGCTCGCCGTCGACACGAGCCGCCTCCACTTCTTCGATCCGGAGAGCGGAACCGTTCTGGGCGCGTAACCGATATCGATATCGATATCGGAATCGGCTAGGATCGACGGCGTGTCCAGGCGGCCCGTAGCGACGCGGAGAGTCACGATCAGCGACGTTGCCGCAGCCGCAGGCGTCTCGGTCGCGACCGTCTCGAAGGTGATCAACGACCGGTACGGCGTCGCCGAGGGAACCTCGGAACGCGTGCGCGAGGTGATCGAGCAGCTCGGGTACCAGTCGAGCCTCGTCGCGCAGAGCCTGCGCAGCCGGCGGACGAACGTGATCGGCGTGCTCGTCTCAGACATCGAGTCGTTCAGCGCCGAGCTGCTGAAGGGTGCGGCTCGCGCGATCCGCGGCACCGGCTTCGAGCTGGTCGTCTTCTCCGGCCTCCAGCGCGGCGAGGACCGCGTCGGCTGGGAGAAGCGCTACCTCTCGCGCATCGGCGGCACCCTCACCGACGGCGCGATCCTCGTCACGCCGTCGAGCGTCGACGTGACGTTCGGCGCGCCCGTCGTCGCCGTCGACCACAACATCGCGTCGTCGTCGCTGCCGACCGTCGACTCCGACAACCTGCGCGGCGCGATCGAGGCGACGGAGTACCTGCTCGGCCTCGGGCACCGGCGCATCGCGTTCCTCGCCGGACGCCAGGATCTCGAGTCGGCGCACCTCCGCGAGCGCGGGTACCGGCAGGCGCTCGCCGCCGCCGGCATCGAGGTCGACCGCACGCTGATCCGCGTCGGCGGCTACGAGGCGGAGACCGCGGCGGCGCCTGCGCGCGAGCTGCTCGAGCTCGCCGACCGGCCGACGGCGGTGTTCGCGGCGAACGACGCCTCCGCGATCCAGACGATGGCGGTCGCGCGCGAGCTCGGGCTCGGCGTCCCCGACGACCTGTCGGTGATCGGCTTCGACAACATCCCCGAGTCGGCGCTCACGTCCCCGCCGCTGACGACGATCGAGCAGTCGATCCAGCAGATGGGCTACGACGCCGTGCAGCTCCTGCTCCGCCTGATCGCCGGCGAGCCGATTCCGGCGACGCAGATCCTGCTGCCGACGAAGCTCGTCGTGCGCGGCTCCTGCCGGGACGTCCGATGACGCTCGTCGAGAGCACCCGGCCGCCCTATCGCGATCCGTCGCTGCCGATCGACGAGCGCGTCGACGACCTGCTCGCCCGGATGACCGACGAGGAAAAGGCCGCGCAGCTCGGCAGCGCCTGGATGTTCGAGCTGGCCGACGACGGCGCGTTCTCGCCCGAGAAGGCGCGGCCGCTGCTGCGCGACGGACTCGGTCAGGTGACGCGCGTCTCGGGCGCGAGCAACCTCGGCACCGCGGAGGCGACCGCGTTCGCGAACGCCGTCCAGCGCCATCTCGTCGAGGAGACGCGCCTCGGCATCCCGGCGATCGTGCACGAGGAGATCTGCTCCGGTCTGATGGCGCGCGAGTCGACGATCTTCCCGCAGGCGATCGGCCTCGCGAGCACGTGGGAGCCGGAGCTCGCAGAGGAGCTCGCGGCGTCCGTCCGCCGGCGCATGCGCGCGATCGGCGCGCACCAGGGCCTCTCCCCTGTGCTCGACGTGTCCCGTGACCCGCGCTGGGGCCGCACCGAGGAGACGTTCGGCGAGGATGCGCATCTCGTCTCGCGCATGGGAATCGCATTCGTGCGCGGGCTGCAGGGCGACGACCTGCGCGAGGGCGTGATCGCGACCGCGAAGCACTTCGTCGGCTACGGCGCCTCCGAGGCAGGTATGAACTGGGCGCCGGCGCGGCTCGGGCAGCGCGAGCTGCGCGAGGTCTATCTCCATCCGTTCGAGGCGGCGGTGCGCGAAGCCGGGCTGCTGTCGGTGATGAACGCATACAACGAGATCGACGGCGTGCCGTGCACGGCCGACCGCGAGCTGCTGACGACGACGCTCCGCGACGACTGGGGGTTCGACGGCTGCGTCGTCTCCGACTACTTCGCGATCCGCCAGCTCGCCGACTACCACCACCTCGTCCCCGACGGCGCCGCCGCCGCGGCCGCCGCACTCGACGCGGGGCTCGACGTCGAGCTGCCCGGCACGGACTGCTACGGCACGCCGCTGCTCGACGCGCTCCGCACCGGGCTCGTCTCGCAGAGCGCATTCGACGCCGCCGTGCGACGCGTCCTCTGCTCGAAGTTCCGCCTCGGCCTGTTCGACCGGCCGTACGCGGACGGCACCGTCTCCGACACGGAGGACCGCGCGCTCGCCCGCCGGATCGCGACGAAGAGCATCGTGCTGCTTCGCAACGACGGTCTGCTGCCGCTGAAGAAGGAGCAGACGGTCGCGCTCATCGGCCCGAACGCGGACGAGGCGCGCAACCTGCTCGGCGACTACACGTACACCGCGCACATCGAGTCGCTCGCCGAGATGCGCGAGAGCGGACGCAACGTCTTCGCGATGCCGCGCGGCGACGACGTCGACGTCCCGACGATCACCTACCCGACGATCCTCGACGAGCTGTCCGAACGGCTCGACGTGCGGTACGCGCGCGGTTGCGACGTGAACACCGACGACCGGAGCGGCTTCGACGAGGCCGTCGAGCCCGCGGCGGCGTCCGACGTCGCCGTCCTGGTGCTCGGCGACAAGGCCGGACTGACGGACGACTGCACGACCGGCGAGAGCCGCGACCGTGCGTCGCTCGACCTGCCTGGCGTGCAGGAGGAGCTTGCAGCAGCGGTCCTCGCGACGGGGACACCAACCCTCCTTGTCCTCGTCGCGGGACGACCGTGCGGCAG
>JBEQUF010000117.1:0-19786 GCA_040349295.1 Actinomycetota bacterium
GCCAGATACCGCGGATGCCGACCGCCTGCGCGCCGGCGACGTCCCACTCGAGGTTGTCGCCGACCATCCAGCAAGCGGATGCAGCGACGCCGAGCGCGTCGGGCGCGCGTTCGTACGCGATGCGGTGCGGCTTGCCGTGCCCGACCTCGCCCTCGACGCCGATGTACGCGAAGTGTGCGGCGAGGGCGAAGCGCTCGATCTTCGCGCGCTGGCCGGCCCGGCCGCCGTTCGTGATCAGCCCGAGCACGATGCCGCGCCGCCGCAGCTCGTGCAGCGTGTCGATCGCACCGTCGAGCGGCTCGATCGTCTCGCTGCGCCGACGCTCGATCAGGGCGCCGAGCTCCGCCCCGAGCTCGCGATCGTCGACGCCGAGCGCCGCCAGGGCGCCGGTGAAGATCTCGCCGTACGCGTCGGCCATGTCGAGCCGGCGGCGGTCGTTCTCGGGCTGCGACCAGAACGCTGCCCGCGCGCGGTCGACCTCCTCGAGCACTCGCGCCGGATCGAGCGAGGTGCGCCGCGCCGCCGCTTCGCACACCTCGAGGAGCGACCTGTCGCGCGAGCCCGAGTCGTCGAGGATCGTGTCGTCGAGGTCGAGCAGGAGCACGCGCGGCAGCACCGCGCGAGCATGCCTGTCCTAGCGGCCCAGCCGGAGCGGCAACGGCATGCCGCACCGCGCGCAGACGGTCGTCGCGACGCCCTTGCGGATCGCACGCTCGACCGGCGCCGGCTTTCCGCAGGTGCACGTCGCCTGCTTCAGCGCCGTCATCTCACACCACCTCCGACCGGCGCTCGAGGAGGACGACGCTGCGAAACACGCCGTCGGTCTCTCCGAGCCGGTCGCGGATGCCGACCGTGCGGAAGCCACAACCGAGATGGAGACGGAGGCTGGCGCGGTTCTCGGGGAAGATCCCCGCCTGCAAGGTCCAGATCCCTGCCTCCTCGGCCCGCTCGATCACGGCCTCCAGCAGATCGCGCCCGACCCCGCGGCCCCGCGCCCACTCGGCGACGTACACCGACTCCTCCGCGACGCCGCGGTAGCAGCGGCGGGGCGAGTACGGCGACAGCGCGCACCAGCCAGCGATCGCGCCGTCGAGCTCGGCGACGAGTCGGATGTCCGGATGCGCGTCGTCCCATGCCTCCCAGGACGGCGCCTCCGTCTCGAACGACGCGTCGCCGGTCGCGATCCCATCCTCGTAGATCTGCGCAACCTCCGGCCAGTCCAGTGACCGGAGGTCGCGCAGATACGTCGCATTACGCGTCGTAGTAGAGAGCGAACTCATAGGGATGCGGGCGGAGCCGGACCGGATCGGCTTCGTTCTCGCGCTTCCAGCCGATCCAGGTCTCGATCAGCTCGCTGCTGAAGACGTCGCCCTTGAGCAGGAACTCGTGATCCGACTCGAGCGCGTCGAGCGCCTTGTCGAGCGAGCCCGGCACCTGCGCGACGCCGCGATCGTCGTGGAAGAGATCGAAGTCGCTCGGCTCACCCGGATCGAGCCCGCGCTCGATTCCGTCGAGGCCCGCCATCAGCATCGCCGAGAACGCGAGATACGGGTTCGCGGTCGGGTCCGGACAGCGGAACTCGATCCGCTTCGCCTTGGGCGACTCGCTGTACGTCGGGATGCGGATGCACGCGCTGCGGTTCCGCGCCGAGTACGCGAGGTTGACCGGCGCCTCGTAGCCCGGCACGAGCCGGCGGTACGAGTTCGTCGTCGGCGCACAGAACGCGAGGAGCGCCGGTGCGTGCGCGAGCAGGCCCGCGACGTACGACTGCGCCAGCTTCGACAGGCCCGCCGGGCCGGCCTTGTCGGCGAAGAGCGGCGCCCCGTCCTTCCACAGCGACTGGTGACAGTGCATACCCGAGCCGTTGTCGCCGAAGATCGGCTTCGGCATGAACGTGACGCTCTTGCCCGCTGCGAGCGCCGTGTTCTTGATCACGTACTTGTAGAGCAGGACCTGATCGGCCATCCGCGTCAGCGACTCGAAGCGGAGGTCGATCTCGCACTGCCCGGCCGACGCCACCTCGTGGTGGTGGAACTCGCACTGCACGCCGAGCCGCTCGAGCGTCAGCACCATCCGCGTGCGCAGGTCGCTCAGCGTGTCGTGCGGCGCGGGCGGGAAGTACCCGTGCTTCTCGCGGATCGTGTAGCCGAGACCCGCGTCGCCCGAGTTCCAGTGGCCCTCGGCGGAGTTGACGTAGTAGCGCGCCTCGTTCTCGCGGCTCGTGTACGAGACCTCGTCGAAGACGAAGAACTCGCACTCGGGGCCGACGTACATCGTGTCGGCGATCCCGGTCGAGCGCAGGTACTCCTCCGCACGCTTCGCGAGGCGGCGCGGATCCTTGATGTACGGGGCGTACGTGCCCGGCTCGACGATCTCGCAGAGCAGCGAGAGCGTCGGCACCTCGGTGAACGGGTCGAGGATCGCCGACGACGCGTCCGGCATCAGGATCATGTCGCTCGCCTCGATCCCCTGCCAGCCGCGGATCGAGGAGCCGTCGAACCCGAGGCCCTCCTCGAACGCCGACTCGTCGAACGACCCGATCGGCAGCGACACATGCTGCCACTGGCCGAGCAGGTCGCAGAACTTCAGGTCGACCATCGCGGCCTGCGTGTCGCGGGCCCACCCGAACATGTCCGCCGGCTGCGTGCCGCTCTCGAGGTAGTGCCGCAGCTCCTTCTCGATCTCCGCCATCTCCCGTCCTTTCACTGACTCGTGCTGGACCACGAAAAAAGGCCCCACGGATCCTTGAGATCCGTGAGGCCTCGTTGCCTCGACGCGCGCCGTCGGGGGCACGCATCTGGAATCGACGTTAGCGGACCTTGCCGGTGACGGCAAACCCCTCGCGGCGACATGCCTGCGCCACGATCCGGTCGTGCTTCGACTCGGTGCGGCAGAACGTCACCGCAGCGTCACCGCACCGCGTGAGATGCGCGCCGCCGACGGTCGACGGCAGGTCGACGACGAGACAGTTCGTGCCGCTCGACTCGCCGTGGTAGACGACCGCGCCTGTGACGCCGCCGGCGACGACGAGCGCACCGAGCACGGCGAGGAGCTTCTTGTCGCGCGAGCCCAGCGGTGCGCGGGACTGTGACTCGACCGGCATACCGACGACCGTAGCGGTTGATCGGTTTGTGTGTACACACGCCGACGATCGTTGTAGGATCACCACTCCGTCGACGTCGGCGGAGGGGGAGGTGACGACGCCTCGCGGTCCGTGGGACCCGTGCGACGTCGAGCCTCCTCGTCTCCCGGAACACACGGCCGCAAGGGCTTCCCTCGGTGTGTTCACGAAAGGAGACGGACTGGTGTTAGCTGCAGCTTCGTGGGCGGCATACCCCTCGTGGCTCAACCCGGGCGACAACGCATGGCAGCTCACGGCTGCGACGTTCGTCGGCCTGATGAGCGTTCCCGGGCTGGTCGTGCTCTACGGCGGCGTCATGCAGAAGCGGTGGTCGGTGAACAGCATGATGCTGGCCTTCGCTGCGTTCGGGCTCGTGCTCATCGCCTGGGTGCTCTGGGCCTTCGACATGGGCTTCGGCAACGCATGGCATGGATTCTCGAACCACGGGTTCTTCGGCAACTTCATCGGCCAGCCGGGAGCGGTGCTGAGCCATTCGAAGGAGCTCGGACAGGCGGCGATCCCGTCGATCACGTCGGGCCCCCCGTTCCACTTCGGACAGTCGACGCTCGTGTACTTCCAGTTCGTCTTCGCGGCGATCACGCCGATCCTCATGCTCGGATCGGTCCTCGGGCGCGTGAACTTCAAGGCGTGGCTGCTCTTCGTCCCGCTCTGGACGACGTGCATCTACGTCGTCAACGCGTTCCTGATCTGGGGTGGCGGCTTCTGGGCACAGAAGGGCGCCGTCGACTACTCGGGCGGCTACGTCATCCACCTCGCCGCCGGCGTCTCGGGCTTCGTCGCCGCAGCGGTGATCGGGCCACGTCTCGCACGCGACCGCGAGATCGACGCGCCGAACAACCTCTTGATGGTCGCGGCCGGCGCCGGTCTCCTCTGGCTCGGCTGGAACGGCTTCAACGGCGGCGACCCGTACTACGCGGGCGCGAACTCGGCCGCGGCCGTCCTCAACACGAACCTCGCGACCGCAGTCGCGTTCCTCGTGTGGGTGATGTGGGACTACGGCACGAAGCGGAAGCCGTCGCTCATCGGCAGCGTCAACGGCATGATCGTCGGCCTCGTCGCGATCACGCCGGCGGCGGGCTTCGTCAACGGCTTCGGCGCGATCGCCGTCGGCGCGATCGGCTCGTCGATCGTGTACGTGGCGTACAACTACCTCAGCCGCGTCCGGCCGTTCCGCAACGTCGACGACACGCTGGGCGTCATCTACACGCACGGCTTCGCCGGCCTCGCAGGCGGTCTGCTCGTCGGCATCTTCGCCGACTCGAACATGGCCGTGTACCTGCTGGGCGGCAAGCCCGGCTTCTACGCGACCGGCGGGCTCCACCTCCTGAAGGTGCAGCTCTACGCCGGGATCTGGGTGATCCTCTTCTCGGCCGCCGGGACGTTCATCCTGCTCAAGCTCGTCGGGCTGATCATCCCGCTGCGGATGTCCGAGGCGGACATGGAGCTCGGCGATCTGGCGGTGCACGGGCACGAGGTCTATCCCTCGGACGTCCCGTCGCTCGGGATGGTCATGTCCGAGCACGTCCCGGCACCCTCGACGAGCCCGGAGCCGGCGGCCGGCTGATGGCGCCGACGGTCATCGTCTCCTACGACGGCACCGAGAACGACACCGACGCGCTCGCGCTCGGCAGAGTTCTCGGTGCCGCCGGGGCCTCGTTAGCCCTCGCGTACGTCCGCCACTCCCGTGAAGCAGAGGCGGGCCGGGAACGGCTCGCCCAGGACGACGCGGCCGAGCTGCTCGAAGCGGGGTCGCGTTGGCTCGAGCAGCCCGACGTCCCCCGGCACGTCGTCCTCAGCGGGTCGACGCCGGAGGGCCTGCGCGACCTCGCCGAGCAGGAAGGGGCGGACGTGATCGCCTTCGGGTCGGAGTACCGGACGGCGCCGGGCCATCTGGCCCCTCAGGGCTCGGCGCAGCGCCTGCTCGACGGCGGTCCGGTGGCGATCGCCCTCGCACCGGCCGGCTATCGCGACCGTGGAGACTTCACGGTCGCGACGGTGGCGGCGGTGAGTGACGACCCCGGCGACCCCAGCGCACGCGAGACGGCGGAATCGCTCGCATCAGCGCTCGGCGCCGAGCTTCTCCCCAAGGCGGGTGTCGATACCGGCCTCGTGGTCGTCAGCTCGAAGCCCGGCACTGCGTCGGGCCGCGTCACCCTGAGCGCGTCGGCGGCCTATCTCGTCGACCTGCTCCTCTGCCCCGTGCTCGTGCTCCCGCACGGGGTTGCGCTCCGCTTCGGCGGCCGCTGACAGCGCGAATCGGGCCGGCCGCACCTGGGCGGCCGGCCCGATAGCGTCCCCGGCATGAGCGACTACACGAAGGTCAACCTCAAGAGCGACGTGAAGAACACCGCCGCCGACTTCGGCATGGGCGACGACCTCGAGACCCGCTTCGCCCGCAAGGCGATGGGGCTCGAGCAGTTCGGCTTCAGCTACCAAAAGCTGCGGCCCGGCTTCCGGCAGCCGTTCGGCCACGTGCACAAGGAGCAGGAGGAGGTCTACCTCGTGCTCGAGGGCAGCGGCCGCATCAAGGTGGAGGACGACGTCGTCGACCTCGCGCAGTGGGACGCGATCCGTGTCCCCGCCGGCCTGACCCGCGCGCTCGAGTCCGGCGACGAGGGGTTGGCCTTCATCGCCATGGGCGGCAACCCGACCGGCGACGCCGAGATGGTCAACGGGTGGTGGGCCGACTGACGGCCGCGGCGAAGACGCCGAGGCCGACCAGCACCGACCCGCCGACCCAGCGCTCGACGCGGGCCATCGCCGTCGAGCCGCGCAGCCTGTCAGCGACCGTCCCGGCGACGAGCGCGTAGATCCCGTCCGAGGTCAGCCCGAGCAGGCAGAGCGTCAGCCCGAGCACGAGCACCTGCAGCCACACGCGGCCCGCGTTCACATCGACGAACTGCGGCAGCAGGGCGAAGATGAAGAGCGCCGTCTTCGGGTTCAGCGTGTTGACGATCACGCCCTGGGTGTAGAGCCGCCGCAGCGTCTTCGGCTCCCGTCGCGTCTCGAGGTCGAGCCGCTGCCGCGAGAGCAGCCGCTTGACGCCGAGGAAGAGCAGGTAGGCGGCGCCGACGTATTTCACGACGTCGAAGGCGATGGACGACGCGAGCACGAGCGACGACAGGCCGACGACGGCGAAGGCGACCTGGATCAGCGTGCCGGTCGACACGCCGAGCACCGAGGCGAGACCCGCCGCGCGGCCCTGGTCGATCGAGCGCGTGACGATGTACAGGACCGCCGGCCCCGGGATGAGCAGGAGCACGATCGCCGCGAGGACGAAGAGGCCGTAGTCGGCGGCCGAGGGCATCTAGCGAGCGTATAGCGTCGCGAGCTCGCGGCTCGTGGCGGCGATGCGCTCACGCAGCTCGAGGGGCCCGAGCACCTCGACGCGGGCGCCCCGCCGCAGCAGCTCGGCGTGCGCGTCCCCGATGCTGTCGAAGGTCAGCGTGCGCTGCTCGCCGTCGACGAGGGCCGTGACCGAGAACCGGGGCCGGTTCGCCTCGAACTCGTGCGACCACTGCTCCCAGAAGGCGGCCAGCTCGAACTCGGCCGGACGGTCGAACGACTCCTCCACCGGTCGGACGGACGCGACGCGCGAGACGCGGTAGACGCGCATGCCGACGGAGCGCCGGGCGACGAGGTACCACGCGCCGCCCTTGAGCACGAGCCCGAGCGGGTCGACCGTGCGGCGCACGGTCCCGCCGTGCTCGCGGTAGCGGAGACGCACCCGGCAGCCGCGCCAGACGCAGTCCGCGAGCGCCGGCAGGTGCGGGACCGTGTCCTCCGAGCGGAACCAGCCGCGGGCGTCGAGATGGAAGAGCCGCTGCGCGCGCGTCGCGCGCTCCTGCAGCTCCTGCGGGAGCGCCGCGAGCAGCTTCAGCCGCGCGGCGGCGAGCTCGCCGCCGAGCCCGAGCTCCGCGGCCGGGCCGGGGATGCCGGCGGCGAAGAGCGCTTCCGCCTCGTCGGCCGTCATCCCCGTGAGCCGGGTGCGGTAGCCGCCCGCGAGCCGGTAGCCGCCCGCGACCCCTCGGATCGCCTCGACCGGGACGCCCGCGGTCGACAGCGCCTCGACGTCGCGGTGGACGGTCCGCACGGAGACCTCGAGGTGGTCGGCCAGCTCGGCCGCCGTCAGCTGCCCGCGCGTCTGCAGCAGGAGGAGCAGCGAGACGAGGCGTGTCGCGCGCATGACGATCTGGACGCTATCTCGAAAACATGACAGGAGATGGCCTCTTTGTCTGCCATGCTCGACCGCATGAACATCTGGGAGAACGAATGGGACGAGACGGAGGACTGGTCGGGCGGCGGGGCGCGCGCGCGGCGGCTCTTCGGGCGCGACGTCTTCCTTGGCGCGACGGTCTACGAGCTCGGGCCGGGCAACTTCACGATCTACCACGCGCATCACGGCTCGGATGAACTCGTGCTCGTCCTCGACGGCACGCCGACGCTGCGGACGCCGACGGGCGAACGGGTCCTGGCGCGCGGCGACGTCGTGCACTTCCCGCCCGGCCCCGACGGCGCGCACGGCCTGCGCAACGACTCGGTCGAGCCGGCGCGCTACGTCATGTTCGGGACGCGCGTCTCGCCGGAGGTCGTCGAGTACCCCGATCTGCGGCAGGTGACCGCGCAGTCGCGGCACGGGCTGTTCCTGATCCACGACGTGCAGGAGGCGGAGACATGAGCGAAGACGAACAGCGGACATCCGGAGTCGAGCTGTTGCTGCAGGAGCCGGAGGTCGTCGCGTGGCTGAGCGACTACGTCCGGGCCGACGAGCAGGACGACGACGGGGGCGACGAGGTCCCGCCGCAGGCGGCGTGATGGAGAACGCCTTCGAGCCGAACGGCTGGGAGGACTGGGGCGAGATCCCGCCGGGCTGGTGCACGAAGGGGCACCGGCTCGTCCGCACGCCGGCCGCCGGGCTCACCGCGAGCGTCTACGTCGTCGAGCCGGGCGAGAAGCAGGTGCCGTACCACTTCCATCACGGCGCCGAGGAGATCCTGCTCGTGCTGGAGGGGACGCCGACCCTGCGGACGCCTGCGGGCGAACGCGCGCTGTCGCCGGGCGACGTCGTCCATTTCCCGCGCGGGCCCGAGGGCGCGCATCAGGTGCGGAACGACAGCGGCGAACCCGTGCGAGTCGTCGTCGTCGATGCCCCCGGCTGGCTCGAGATCGTCGAGTACCCCGACAGCGGCAAGGTCGGATCGGTCGCACGGACGCCGTTCCACGCGCTGCACTTCAAGGATCAGACGGCGGATTATTGGGACGGCGAAGTCGACTTGCGCGACGGCGCATGACTCGCTACCGTGCCCTGGTCATGTTGCTCGGCATGCAGAACACGTACACGGTCCCGCCTGTGGGCGGAGCTGTGTTCGCGCGCGGCCACCGTTAGGCCCGCGCACCGCCCGTCACGGCGGTCTCACGTTCTCGCAGCCAACTTCGATCCATTGAAGGAGCACCATGTCTTCTCTCGCAACATCCATAACCGAGCTTCGCCGTGACGTCCCCGCCGTCGAAGTCGTCGACCTGACGAAGGAGTTCCGGCGGAAGGACAAGGCGGCCGGCCGTTTCGGCCGGAAGAAGCGCATGCCGGCGTTGAACCACGTCACGTTCGCGATCGAGCGGGGCGAGTGCGTCGCGATCCTCGGCCAGAACGGCTCGGGCAAGTCGACGCTGGTCCGCCTTCTCTCGACGCTGCTGATCAACGACGGCGGCGAGGCCCGCATCTTCGGCCACGACGCGTTCGAGGAGGCCCGGGCGATCCGCCAGCTCGTCAACCGCGTCTCGGTCGAGGCGAGCTTCTTCAAGCGGATGTCCGCGGCCGAGAACCTCTCGTACGCCGCGCGCTTCTACGGGCTCGGCCCGTCGCAGACGCGGACCGCGGTGCCGGAGATCCTCGAGCGGGTCGGCTTCCCGCCGGACCGGCGGAAGGAGTCGATGGAGAACCTGTCGCGCGGCATGCAGCAGAAGGTCGCGCTCGCGCGGGCGTTGCTGACGTCGCCCGTCCTGCTGCTCCTCGACGAGCCGACGACGGGCCTCGACCCGCGGTCGAAGCTCGAGGTGCAGGAGTTCATCCGCGACGTCCGCGCGCAGCACGACGCGACGATCCTGCTCTGCACGCACGACATGAACGAGGCCGAGGCGCTCGCCGACCGTGTCGGCCTCCTCGACCGCGGCGAGCTGCTCTTCCTCGAGCCCGTCGAGGACGTGAAGCGGCGCTACGGCGTCGCGACGCTCGAGGAGGCGTTCTTCGCCGCCACGGGCCGCACGTTCGAAGACGAGCACAACGAAGACGACGACTACAGGGAGGTGTTCGGATGACCGTCGCTGCCACAGCACTCCGCCGCGAGCTCGTCGGGCTCGGCGGCATCGTCGAGCGCAACGTCTATCTCACCAAGCGCTACTTCCTCTGGGACGTCGCGTTCATGATCTGGACGATCGCGAACACGCTCACGATCGTGTTCATCGCACGGGCGGCGAACCTGCCGGCCTCGCGCGAGAACACGCTCGCCGCTGCGCTGCTCGTCGGTGCGGTGATCTGGGCGTTCCTCGGGATCATCTTCGAGTTCATGACCGAGACCGTCGCGTGGGAGCGGTGGGAAGGCACGATCGAGTACACGTTCATGGCGCCGCTGTCGAGGATCACGCACCTCGGCGGCCAGGGGGCGTTCGCCGTCCTCTACGGCCTGATCCGGGCGACGATCCTGTTCTTCGCCGTGGCGGCGTTCATCGGCGTGCACATGCCCGACGCGAACTACGGCGCTGCGCTCGTGCTGCTCGCGATCGCGTCGATCTCGTTCATCGGCGTCGGGATGATGACGTCGGTGCTGCCGCTCATCTCGCCGGAGAAGGGCGCACAGCTCGGCTTCGTCGCGCAGGGGATCATGCTCGTGGTCTCGGGCGTCTACTACCCGGTGTCGGTGATGCCGGGCTGGATGCAGGCGATCGCGAAGATCTCCCCGGCGACGTACGTCATCCGCGGCTGCAGGGCGTCGATCATCGACGGTCACGGCCTCGAGTGGCGGAACGTGTGGCCGCTGCTCGTGATCGCGATCGTCGCGATGCCGCTCGGCCTGCTCATCTTCAACCGCGGCGAGCAGTACGCGAAGCGGAACGGGAAGCTGAAGCGGAGCGGCTAGCCGTGCGCGTCTCGTTCACGAAGGACCACCACAGGTACGGCGTCTACGTCCACCGGGACGAGGCGCCGGACCTGTGGATCTACGGTCCCGGCTACGACGACGACCTGCCGCACGACCTGCTGCACTTCGTCGCCGAGGCGGAGTACGGCCTCGACGGCGGGGTGTTCGGCGACGTCGCGGCCGGCGGGAACGCGAAGATCTTCGTCCCCGTCGACCCGACGCTCGTCGCGAAGGTCTGGCGTCAGAAGCGGATCGAGAAGTGCGTCCTCCCGGACGGCAGCCGGTCGGAGGTGCTCGCCGGCGAGCTGCACCGCGGCTGGCGCGACCGGTCGCTGCCCGCGCCGCTGCTCGCGAAGCTCGACGCGCTCGCGGCGCAGTGGCGCGGGCTCGCGATCGGCGAGTCGCTGACGCTCGAATGGCCGCGGCCCGAGGGGCGGAAGCGGCACCCGCCGCGTCAGCCCAAGCGGTCGAGGCACTCCCGGAGGCCCGTGCGCCAGTGAGGCAGGCGCGGGGCCTCCGGACGCTCGCTCCGCAGCACGCTGTACGCGGGACGCGGCGCCGGGCGGCCGAGCTCCTCGGTCGTGATCCTGCGCACGCGGCAGTCGAGACCCGCCTCCTCGAAGATCGCCTCGGCGAACTCGGCCCACGTGCACTCACCGTCGGCGGCGACGTGGTACGTGCCGTACGGGCGCTCGACGACGTCGCGCACCGCGGCGGCGAGATGCCCGACGAACGTCGGGCTGCCGCGCTGGTCGTCGACGACCGCGACCTCTTCCCGCTCGGCGCCGAGCCGGAGCATCGTCAGCAGGAAGTTCTTCGACGTCCAGCCGAAGAGCCACGGCGAGCGGACGATCCACGCGTGCTCGCCTGCCGCCGCCTCGCCGAGCAGCTTCGTCCGTCCGTACACGGACTGCGGATGGGGCGGGTCGGACTCGACGTACGGCGCGCCCTTCGTCCCGTCGAACACGTAGTCGGTCGAGAAGTAGACGAGCGGCGCGCCGATCTCGGCCGCATGCTGCGTGCCGCCGACGTTGACCGCCGCCGCCTCCTGCGGCTCCGCCTCGGCGCCGTCCACGTCCGTCCACGCCGCGGCGTGCAGCACGAGGTCGACGTCGTGGACGGCCGGCGGCATCGTCACGTCCCACTCGGCGCGCGTCGAGGCGCGCGCGCCGGGAAACGCCTCGAGCAGCGCTGCGCCGAGCTGGCCGCCGGCGCCGGTTACGAGGACGCGTCGCGTGCCGAGAGGATCGGCGATGTCGTGCTCCACAGGTGGCGGACGCGCTCGTCGTCCCAGGGGATGCCGTGCTCGTCGGGATGGCCCGCGTCGTACTCCTCGGTGACGAGGTACATGAACACGCAGTCCGTGAGCGCCTCGTACCCGTGCGCGTGCGTCCCGGGGACGTAGACCGCGACCGGATTGTCGTCGCCGATGTCCTCGGTGAAGACCTCGCCGCTCGCACGGTCGAGCACGACGACGCGCACCATGCCGGAGAGACACACGAAGAGGTCGTCCTGCCCGCGCTCGTGGTAGTGGAGACCGCGGATGACGCCGGCGCGAGACCGCGAGAGGTTCGCCTGCCGGATCGGCTTCGGCAGCGCGCTCGCGCGCACGAGCTCGGCGAACCAGCCCCGCTCGTCCTCGTGGCGCGCCAGCTCGAACCGGGTGACGATCACGACTGTCCGCGCACGCTGCGCACGAAGTCGTTGACCTCGTAGTAGGCGTCGATCGACTCGCCCGCGTCGCCCCAGAACCCGTCGACGACGTCCGCCTGCATCTGGCCGTGCCCGACGTACCAGTTGTTCACGTCCGTGATCTCGAGCTCGCCGCGGCCCGAGGGCTCGAGCGTCGGCAGGACGTCCCAGACCTGCGCGTCGTAGAAGTAGACGCCGGTGACCGCGTACTGCGACGGCGGCGTCGCCGGCTTCTCGACGATCTGTGTCACCGTGTCGCCCTGCATCGCCGCGACGCCGAGATGGCGGAGGTGCTCCTCCTCCTCGACGTGCGAGAGGACGATGCGACCGCCCCGCTCCTGCTGCTCGAAGTGCTCGACGATCGGGCGGAGCGAGCGCTCGAAGACGTTGTCGGCGAGCATGACGCAGACCTTGTCGCCGCCGACGAAGCGTTCCGCGAGACCGAGCGCCTCGGCGATGCCGCCGGCCTGCTCCTGGTAGCCGTACGCGAGCAGGTCGATGCCGTACTCGTGGCCGTTGCCCAGGAGGCGGAAGAACTCGCCGGCGTGCGTCCCGCCGGTGACGAGCATCAGCTCGTCGATGCCGGCCTGGACGAGCGCCTCGATGGCGTAGGTCACCATCGGCCGGTCGTAGATCGGCAGCAGGTGCTTGTTCGTGATCCGGGTCAGCGGGTGGAGCCGCGTGCCCGAGCCGCCGGCGAGGATGACGCCTTTCACGAGGCGGAACAGTAGTCGCGTGCGCCGTGCGGAGGGGCAGCGGGGAGGAAGGTGGGGCCCCTCCGCGCCGGCGCGACTACGGGTGAATCGGGAGGATGAGGAGCACGACGGTAAGGCCGGCAGTCAGGGCGACGATCAGTCTCATCGGTCGGGCGGCCTCCTGTTCACGCTGATCAGTGTCGCCTTGCGACATGAGACACAGGCAAGGAAATCGTTAGCGTTTCGCGGATGTCGACGAGGCCCCGCCGCTCGTGCCTCGCCGTCCCGGCGTCGAGCGAGCGCATGCTCGAGAAGGCGGCGGCGCTCCCTGCCGACGAGGTCGTCGTCGACCTCGAGGACGGGGTCGCAGCCGCAGACAAGGAGCGTGCGCGCGACAACCTCCGGCTTGCCCGCGCGCGCGGCACGCTCGCCGTCCGGATCAACAAGGGCTCGGTCGAGGACATCGTCGCCGCGAGCGCCGTCGCCGACGTCCTCGTCGTCCCGAAGGTCGAGACACCGGACGACGTCCAGGCGGTGATCCTGCACACGGAGCTGCCGCTCGAGGTGCAGATCGAGACGGCGCTCGGCCTCGTCAACGTGGAGGCGATCGCACGGACGCCGCGGATCGAGGCGCTCGTCTTCGGCCCCGGCGACTTCGCCGCGTCGCTCGGCGTGCCCGTCCTGACGATCGGCGCCGGCGCCTCCGAGTACGCGATGGCGCGGATCGCCGTCACCGCGAAGGCATTCGGGCTGCAGGCGATCGACGGACCGCATGCCGCACTCGACGGCGACACCGACCTGCGGGCGGCGGCCGAGCGGGCGCTCGCGCTCGGCTACGACGGCAAGTGGGCGATCCACCCGTCGCAGCTCGAGCCGCTGCACGAGGTGTTCACGCCGACCGGAGACGAGATCGAGCGGGCCGAGCGGATCCTCGCGACCGACGGCGCCGTCCGCCTCGACGGGGAGATGGTCGACGAGGCGACGAAGAAGCTCGCCGAGGCGCTACTCGCCCGCGCGCGCCCGCCGCGCTGATTTACGCGCGCGGACGCGGGGAACGTTCCGGACGGCAGCGATCCACGCGTAGACCAGGAGGCCGAGGGCGGCGAGCGCAGCGCGAAGCAGCTTTGCCATGCTTTCCCAACCGTAGAGCAATGACCGGGCGCAAACGCGACATCGACGATCTCGCAGGCGAGATCCAGGAGCTCTTCGCCGACATGTGGCAGGTGCGGAGCTTCTCGGGCGGGCTCCGGCAGGGATACCGCCCGCAGGCCGACTGCTACCGCACCGACGACCCGCCGGCGCTGCACGTCGTCGTCGAGCTGCCGGGCGTCGATCCCGCGTCGGTCGAGGTCGTCGTCGCCGGCAGGTCGCTGACGATCGGCGGCGAGCGGACGCGCCCGCGGATCCCCGGTGCGCACTACCTCGCGATGGAGATCGAGTACGGCGCCTTCAAGCGGACGGTCGAGCTCGGCGTCGAGATCGACCCGACGAACGTGACCGCCAACTACGACAAGGGGATGCTCCGGGTCGTCCTGCCGCTCGCGCCCGACACGCGCGACGAGCGCGTCTCGATCGAGGTCAAGCACGGATGAGCGAGCACGAGTACCAGGTCGTCGTCACACAGGAGGAGCAGGAAGAGGCCGAGCGCCTCGGCGACGAGCTGCCGGCGACGCTGCCCGTCCTCCCGCTGAAGGAGACGGTCGTCTTCCCCGAGTCGATGACCCCGCTCGCGATCGGCCAGGAGCGGTCGATCCAGCTGATCGACGACGTGGTCGCCGGCGACCGCCTGCTCGCGCTCGTCACGGTGCAGGACGAGCGGGCCGATCCGCCGGGCTGGGACGACATGTACGCGATCGGCACCGCGTCCGTCGTGCACAAGATGATCCGCGTCCCCGACGGGACGCTCCGCATCCTCGTCCAGGGAATCCGGCGCATCCAGCTGGAGCGGCGCGTCCTCGACGAGCCGTATCTGCTGGGCGAGTTCCTCGAGCGCCCGGACGTCGTCGAGGAGACGAAGGAGCTCGAGGCGCTCACCCGCAACGTGCAGAGCCTCTTCGGCCAGATCATCGGCCTCGTCCCGTACCTCCCGGAGGAGCTGCAGATCGCCGCGTCGAACGTCGACGACCCGAGCGCGCTCTGCCACCTCGTCGCCTCGACACTGCGCCTGAAGACGGAGGAGAAGCAGAAGCTGCTCGAGCTCGTGAACGTCGAGGAGCGGCTGCGCGAGGTGTCGCTCGTCCTCAACCGGGAGCTCGAGGTCTTCGAGCTGGGGACGAAGATCCAGTCGCAGGTGCAGTCCGAGCTCGAGAAGGGCCAGCGCGAGTTCTATCTCCGGCAGCAGCTCAAGGCGATCCAGGACGAGCTCGGCGAGGGCGACCCCGAGCAGGCCGAGACGAACGAGCTGCGCGGGCGGCTCGCCGAGCTGACGCTGCCGGAGGAGGTCGAGAAGGCGGCGACCCGCGAGCTGTCGCGGCTCGAGCGCCTGCCCGCGGCCGCGGCGGAGTACGGCGTCATCCGCACGTACCTCGACTGGATCGCGACGCTGCCGTGGGGCGTGACGACCGACGACAATCTCGATCTCGCACATGCGCGCGAGATCCTCGACGAGGACCACTACGACCTCGACAAGGTCAAGGACCGGATCATCGAGCACCTCGCCGTCTCGAAGCTGCGCAGCGACCCGTCCGGCCACATCCTCTGCTTCGTCGGCCCGCCGGGGGTCGGCAAGACCTCGCTCGGGCAGTCGATCGCGCGGACGCTCGAGCGGAAGTTCGCACGCATCTCGGTCGGCGGCGTCCGGGACGAGGCCGAGATCCGCGGCCACCGCCGGACGTACATCGGGGCGATGCCGGGGACGATCATCCGCGCGCTCCGCGACGCCGAGTCGATGAACCCGGTGGTCCTGATCGACGAGATCGACAAGATGGGCAGCGACGTCCGCGGCGATCCGGCGAGCGCGATGCTCGAGGTGCTCGATCCCGAGCAGAACCGGACCTTCCGCGACCACTACCTCGATCTGCCGTTCGACCTGTCGAAGGTGCTCTTCATCTGCACCGCGAACACGGTCGACTCCATCCCCGGGCCGCTGCTCGACCGCATGGACGTGATCGCGCTCTCCGGGTACACCGAGGACGAGAAGCTCGGCATCGCCGGCCGCTACCTCGTGCCGAAGCAGATCGAGGCGCACGGCCTGACCGGCGACAACATCGCGATCGGCGACGTCGCGCTGCGGCTCGTCGTCCGCGAGTACACGCGCGAGGCCGGCGTCCGCAATCTCGAGCGCCGCATCGGCGACCTCTGCCGCAAGGCGGCGCGGCGCGTCGCCGAGGGGAACCCGGAGCTCGTCGACGTCGACGAGCCGCGCGTGCGCGAGTGGCTCGGCCCGCGCCGCTACTCGGGCGAGGCGCGTCGGCGCACGGCCGACGCCGGCGTCGCGACGGGGCTCGCCTACACGGCAGCCGGCGGCGACGTCCTCTTCATCGAGGCGCAGGCGTATCCGGGCAAGGGCAAGCTGACGATCACCGGCCAGCTCGGCGAGGTGATGCAGGAGTCGGCGCAGGCCGCCGTCTCGTGGGTCCGCTCGCACAGCGACGAGCTCGGCCTGCCCGAGGACTGGTTCGCCGAGCACGACGTGCACATCCACGTGCCCGCCGGAGCGATCCCGAAGGACGGCCCGAGCGCAGGCGTGACGATGGCGACCGCGATCGCGTCGCTCGTCCGCGGCACGCCCGTCGCCGCCGACGTCGGCATGACGGGCGAGCTGACGCTGACGGGGCAGGTGCTGCCGATCGGCGGCGTGCGCGAGAAGGTGCTCGCCGCGCAGCGCGCCGGGCTGAAGCGCGTGATCCTGCCGAGCGAGAACGTGCACGACCTCGACGAGCTGCCTGCCGACACGCGCGAGGAGCTGCGCTTCACCCTCGCCGAGTCGATCGCCGACGTGTTCGCCGTCGCCTTCTCGACGAACGGCGCCGCCGCTACGCCCGCGGCCCCGTCAGCGTGAAGCTCGAGAAGAGCAGGTCGCAGGCGTCGCTCGAGGCGAGGCTGCAGAAGAGCTGATACTCGACGCGGCCCGCGAGCACGAAGCCGACCCGCTTGGCGGCGTACGTGTAGGCGCGCGCCCTCCGGCCGTCGACCGTCACCGTCTCCGCCTTGTCGACGCTCGAGCCCGCCGCCTTCGCGAGGCTCGCCGCGACCCGGTCGAGCGTCCCCCTCGCGGCGTCGAATTGGGAGTCGTCGTAGGCCTGCCGCAGCGGAAAGCGGGTCACGGACACGAGCGCCGTGCCGCTGCGCGCGGTCACGGCGGTCGGCGTGCGGGCCACGCGCCACCCGTCCGGGGCCGAGGCCTGGAACCCCGGCCCGCGCAACCCGACTGTGTTCTCGACCGTTTGCTGCTTGGAGCCACCGCAAGCTGCGAGAATGAAAAGGAGTGCGAGGGGTACGAAAGCCCCCGCCATCAACCGAAAGGAAGCGCCGAGCATGGCCAAGACGACAGACAAGGTCTCGGACGCGGCGAGCAATGTCAAACCGTACGTCGACCGCGCCCTCCACGACGAGGACCTGCGCGAGAACGTCCGGAACGCGTACGAGTCCGCGCGCTCGATCTACAACGAGTTGATGGGCGGCCGCCGCATGACCGGCCTGGCCACGCGCGTCGCCACCGACAAGGACATCCAGGACGAGCTCAAGTCGGTGATCGCCGAGCTGCGCGAGGCGGCCGACCGCGTCCAGGGCAAGAAGGAGCACGGCGGCCGCAACGGGACGCTGCTCTTCATCGGCATCGTCCTCGGTGCGCTGTTCAACCCGATCACCGGCTCGAAGACCCGGGCGTGGATCTCGAACCGCCTCTTCGGCGGCGGCGACGATTTCACGTACCAGGGCTCGAACGGGTCGAGCACGAGCTAGCGGCTACTTCCCGGTGGGCTGCGTCTGCAGCCCACCGTCGCCGCTCGCAGGCGCCATCGCGCGGGCGAGGGACGCGGGGTCGAGCCCGCTGCCGTTCGAGATGTCCGAGCTCTGGAGCAGGATCGCGCCCGCCTTCGGCGCGGCCGCGTTCGTGTTCGGCGTCCATCCGAGCATCGCGCCGAACTGCACGTCCTGCAGGTGCTTCCACCTGTCGAGGAACGGCGTCGGGTCGACGGCTCCGTCGTAGCCGAGGCCGAGCAGGCCGACCGGGTGCACCTCGAAGTGGAGGTGGTACGGCGTGCCCTCGGCGTCGCCCGTGTTCCCGACGAATCCGAGCACGTCGCCGGCATCGACGATCGCGCCGTCGACCGCGTACGGCGAGTACGCCGAGAGGTGGGCGTAGTAGTACTCGTTGCCCTGGTCGTCGCGCAGCCAGAGCCGCCAGCCGCCGACCTTGTTCCAGCCGACCGAGAAGACGACGCCGTGCGCGACGGAGAGGATCGGCGTGCCGAGGTTGGCGAAGATGTCGTCGCCGTGGTGCCAGTCGCCTGACACGTCGCCGCGCAAGCCGCCGTACGTGTCGGAGTACGAGGACTCGCCGTAGATCGGGAAGACGTAGCCGTCGACCCAGGGCTTCGGATGGATCGTCAGCGGCTTGCTCTTCGGCGGGCCGCTGCGCCTGGGCGCCGTCGTCGTCGGGAGCGAGGGCGCCGTCGGCGGCGGAGCCGCCTGGCTCGCCTGCGCGTCCGCCTCGGCGTAGCCGATCTGGATCTCGCTCTGCGCCGGCAGGCCGCCGTGGTCGGCGGTCAGGAACACGGCGATCGCCGTGACGAAGTCGTGGTAGCCGGGCGTCGGCGTGTCGACGCGCTGTCCCTTCTGCTCGAGCGCGATCAGGTAGCCCCAGTCGCCGAGCTGGATCTGCTGGTTCGGCGTCGGCGTCACGGGCTGGCCCTCGACGACGAGCTGCGTGACGGCGGTGACGCCGGTGTCCCCCGACGCGCTCGCGCTCGACGCGATCGCGTGCGTCTCGCCGGTGACGGTGGCGGCGGTGATCTCGCCCTTGAAGATCGAGAGCTGCGTCACCTGCGCCGTCGCACCCGCGCGCGCCTGCTCGCCGCTCGCGGCGGAGACGCTCGACGTCACGCCGGCGGCGGTGACGATCGAGCCGTCGGCCGGATACGAGAACGGGTTGTCGAAGAAGACGGCGTCCGGCGGCGCAGCGGAGACGCGCGTCGTCACGTCCGCCTGGCCCGGGACGACGATCCGGACCGCCCAGGCCCGCGCGGTGGCGCCGGCGGAGCGGTCGGCCGATCCCTGCGCTGCGCCCAGCGCGAGCAGAGCTGCAAGAGCGGCGAGGGCTGGAAGGGTCTTGCGCACGGGCTCCAGGAAGTATTCCCCGCCCGCTCGGCGGTTATTGCTGGTGGAGCCGCTCGCGCGCGAACGTGAGGAACCGCTCGCGGGCCGCGTCGTCGGGACCGAGCGGCTCGTCGTCCGCGTACTTCGGGTCGGCAGCGATCTCCTCGGCGACCGCCCGCAGCTCGCGCGCGAGCGCCTCGTGGTGCGCGGGGTCCTTCAGGAGCGCGTCGACCCAGCTCTCGGAGCCGTCGTAGTCCGGCAAGTCGTGGTCGAAGAGCAGCTGCCCGAGCAGGAGGCCCGTCCGGATGTACGCGAACGTGCGGAACGCGAGGATCCGGTGCGGCGAGTCGACGAGCTTGCCGATCTCCGGGTGCTCGTCCTGGATCTGCTGGACGATCGAGCCGATCGGCTCGTCGACGAGCGGGATCCAGAGGTCGTCGAGGTCGGGCATGCCCTGGATTATGGCTGAGGGTTGCGCGCGCGCCAGGCGATCTGTGCGGCTGTGAAGAGAAGCAGCACCGCGAACAGCTTCCGGAGCGTCGACTCCGGCAGCGATTCGGCCACCTGCGCGCCGCCGACCGCAGCGCCGACCGAGGCGAGCCCGATCGCCGCCGCCGAGCGGAAGCGGACGTTTCCCTGCGTGTTGTGGCGCCAGACGCCGACCAGCACGGTCGGGATGATCGCGAGCAGCGACGTCGCCTCGGCATGCAGCTGCGTCAGTCCGAGCCATGTGAGCGTCGGCACGAAGAGGATGCCGCCACCGACGCCGAACATGCCGGCGAGGACGCCTGCGACGGTCCCGAGCGCGAGCGCGAGCGCGATGTGCGACGGGGTCACTGGAGCAGCATCCGGATCGCGATCGCGAC
>JBEQUF010000125.1:0-2912 GCA_040349295.1 Actinomycetota bacterium
GCGCATGTTCTCGAAGAAGAACCGCGCAAAGGTGTAGAGCGCGACGTACAGCGCGAACGTCTGCCCGAACTTGAGCCGGGCGCGGTGCTCGACGAGCAGCAGGATGCCGAAGATGGCGAGGCACGCCAGCGACTCGTAGAGGAACGTGGGCTGGAACGTGGCGTACTGCAGGTAGCCGGCAGGCCGGTGCTGCGGCGCGATCTCGAGCGCCCACGGCAGCGTGGTGGGCTTCCCGAACAGCTCCTGGTTGAAGTAGTTGCCCCAGCGGCCGATCGCCTGCGCGAGCAGGAGGCCCGGCGCGACGGCGTCCATCATCAGCCGGACGCTGTTGCCGGAGCGACGGACGATCAGCGCCCCCATACCGACGCCGAACGGGATCGCCCCCCAGATCCCGAGCCCGCCCTCCCACACCGCGAACGGGCCGTACCAGTGGTCGTGGATCGCCGGATCCTGGTTCCAGCTCGTGATCAGGTGGTAGATGCGGGCGCCGACGATGCCGGCGATCACGCCCCAGACGGCGACGCGGTAGACGAGATCCCAGTCGCCGCCCCAGGCGACCCAGCGGCGGCCGGTCAGCCAGATGCACGCCGCGATCGCGACGAGCAGCATGACGCCGTACATGTGCAGCGTCAGCGGGCCGACGTGGTAGATGCCGGTGTGCGGAGAGGGGATCGCGGCGAGCACGCCGCGCAAGACTCTAAAGGAGGATCTGGACTGCGAGCTCGGGTGGGCAGCCCCGCTGGAGCATCGCCGCCGCGCGGTGGATGTCGACGTCGGGGCTCGCCGCGAGCTGCTGCGCCGAATCGGGGTCGAAGCCGGCACGGATCAGCTCGTCCGCGCGCCAGCGCTCGACCCGCTCCGCTTCCGTCTCGACTATCTCGTCTACCGCAGGCATCTCGTCGCTTTCTACCCTCTCACTTCGGGCTCTGGTCGGGAACGGTTCACCCCCGTCAGGGGTATTAACGAAATCCTTCCCGAGAAAGTTCCGTCTCGGCCGTGTCATCGGCCCGCCGGGAAGGGGGGTTAGCCCCACCCCGGGCTGCCGGGCCGCCCCATGGTGGCGCCGGCGCGCCGTTGCGACGGTGGAACTGCACAGCACTTCCACCCGAAAGGAACGGCGATGTCCCCCCTGAAGCACTCGAACAACCTCGCGGCCCGGATGGGCCGCTGGAGTGCGAGCCACTGGAAGACGGCCGTCTTCGGCTGGCTCGTGCTCGTCGCAGCCGTCTTCGCGCTCGGCGGGATGGCCGGCCTGAAGACGATCGACACGCAGGACTCGAACGTCGGCCAGGCCCATCGCGCCGACGAGATCCTGAAGCAGTCCTCGTTCAAGCAGAGCGACCCGCAGACGGAGCTCGTGCTCGTCCAGAGCAAGACGCTCACCGTCGGCGCCCCGGCCTTCCGCGCCGCGGTGCGGGACGTCCTGCGCTCGGTCGCCGGCCATCCCGGCATGCGGAACCTCCGTGCCGACGACATCTCGGCCGACCGGCACAGCCAGCTCGTCACCTGGGAGATGAAGGGCACGTACGACCAGGCGAAGCAGCGAATCGACGCGCTGACCGCGGCCGTCGCCGCCGTCGCGACACGGCATCCCTCGCTGTACATCGGCGAGGCCGGCAGCATCAGCTCGGGCAAGGCGCTCGACACGCTCTTCTCGAAGCAGTTGAAGCAGGCGGGCACGCGCTCGCTGCCGCTGACGCTGCTCGTGCTGCTCGTCGTCTTCGGCTCGCTCGTCGCGGCCCTCGTGCCGCTACTGCTGGCGCTGTCGTCGGTGATCGCGACGATCGGCCTGGTCTCGCTCGTCAGCCACGTGATCCCGATGGACCAGAGCGTCTCCGAGGTGGTCCTGCTCGTCGGGCTCGCCGTCGGCGTCGACTACTCGCTCTTCTACCTCAAGCGCGAACGCGAGGAGCGGGCCGCAGGGCGCGGCCATCGGGCGGCGCTCGAGGCCGCGGCGGCGACGTCCGGTCGCGCGGTGCTCGTCTCCGGCATGACCGTGCTCGTCGCGATGGCGGGCCTGCTCGTCACGCGCGACAAGACGTTCGTCTCGTTCGGCATCGGCACGATGCTCGTCGTCCTCGTGGCGATGATCGGCTCGCTGACGGTGCTGCCCGCCCTGCTCGCGAAGCTCGGCGACCGCGTCGAGAAGGGGCGCATCCCGTTCCTCGGGCGGCTGCGCCGGCCGAGCGGCGAGAACCGCGTCTGGTCGAAGGTGCTGACGCCGGTCATGCGGCGGCCGGCGATCGCCGCCGCGCTCGCTGGTGGCGCGCTGCTGGCGCTGTCCGTCCCCGTGCTGCACCTGCACACCGCGCAGTCGGGTCTCGACGCCCTGCCGACGAGCGCCCCGACCGTCGGCACGCTCGACAAGGTGCAGAAGACGTTCACCGGCACGGCGCAGCCCGCCGAGATCGCCGTCGAGACGCCGTCCGTCGACAGCGCCGCGTTCAGGCACGCCGTGCTCGGCGTCCGCGCGGCAGTCGCGAAGCTCCCGCTCCTGCGAGGGCCTGTGCACGTCGACACGGATCCGCGGAACGGCGTCGCCCGCATCACGCTGTCGCTCGCCGGCAACGGCGTCGACGCGACGTCCTACCGCGCGCTCGCCGAGCTGCGGGCCGACGTCCTGCCGTCGACGATCGGGCGGCTGCCGGACACCCGGTGGGGCGTCACCGGCAGCACTGCGTCGTCGCACGACTACAACGTGAAGATGAAGGCGACCGCGCCGTACGTCTTCGGCTTCGTCCTCCTCTTCGCATTTCTGCTGTTGCTCGTCTCGTTCCGGTCGCTCGTGATCGCGGCGAAGGCGGTGCTGCTGAACCTGCTCTCCGTCGGCGCGGCCTACGGGCTCGTGATCGCCGTCTTCCAGTACGGCTGGGGCGAGCACCTGCTCGACTTCCGCTCGAACGGCGGCATCA
>JBEQUF010000143.1:0-3724 GCA_040349295.1 Actinomycetota bacterium
GACCGCGCGCGCGTCGCCGAAGCGGGCCGGATCCGCGTGCCGGGCGGCCACCGCCGCCGCGAGGCGCGTCCGCTCGTCGGCGGAGAGCGGCGGGCCGGCCTCGGCGAGGTCTGCGACGATGCGCGTGATCGTCCGGAGGTGCCGGTACTGCCGCGCCGCGCGACCGACCGCGAGCCGTTCGGCGGCGAAGGCCTCGCGATCGGCTCGGTGCCTCGGGTTCCAGCGCAGCGCCTGCTCGCCGCGCTCGACGTCGAAGACGGCGCGCACGGCCTGGAGCGACCGCTCCCGCACGAGCTCGAGCTGCGCCTCGGCACCCTCGGCGTCCGGCGCCGCGACAAGGCGCGCCGCCGCGGCGACGTCCTCGTCGACCCAGGCCCGGAGGCGGGCGACCCGCCGCCGCGCCTCGCCGAGCGGGTCGGGCGGCCACGCGACGGCCGCGACGGCGACGGCGACAGCCGCGCCGATCGCCGTCTCCCAGATCCGCTGGACGCCGACGGTCTCGGCCTTGGCGGCTGCGCCGAGGTAGAGCATGAACATCGCGGTGATCGCGACCTGGTTGTTCACCGGGCCCCCGTGCGTCCGCAGCAGCAGGCCGGCGCCGAGCGACAGCGCGAGCAGCAGGGCGACGAGCGCCGTCGACGGCACGTGGACGCTGTACAGCGCGAGCCCGAGGAACACGCCGGCGAAGACGCCGACCGCGCGGGCGGCCGAGACGCTGACGGCGGAGAAGGGATCGCCGCTGATCGCGACGAGGGGTACGAGCACGGCGAAGAGCGGCCGGTCGGCGCCGAACAGCGTCGCGACCCACCACGAGAGGACGCCGGCGCAGAACATCCGAGCCACGAGGCGCAGCTCCTCGAGGGTCGGCTTCGGCGGCGGCGGGATCCGGAACCGGTCTCCCATGCTTCGAGTGTGCCGCGACGGGCACGCTGGACGCATGACCGAATTCCCTGATTCCCATCGCGACCTGCTCGACGCCAAGGTCGCCACGCTGGCGACGATCGGCGACGACGGCCTCCCGCAGCTCACGGAGGTCTGGTTCCTCCACGACGACGGCGAGCTGCGCGTCTCGCTCAACACCGCGCGCGTCAAGACGCGCAATCTCCGTGCACGCCCCGAGTGCAGCCTGCTGATCCTCGATCTCGAGAACCCGATGCGCTACCTCGAGGTACGGGGCCGCGCCGAGCTCCAGGACGACGACGGCTCGTTCGCCGAGCGGGTCGGTGCGAAGTACGGGGCCGATCTCGCCGCCTACGACCAGCCGGGCGAGAGCCGCGTCGTCGTGACGATCCGGCCCGAGCGGATCCATCCCGTGAACATGGGCGGCTGAGCCCGCGCAGGGCGGCGGCGCGCCGTGCCGAAGCAGTACGCCCGTGATCGGCACGCTGAACGAAGGACGGCTCCACGCGGAGCTCAAGGCCTGGTACGCACAGCCGGGCGACCGCGTGGAGCAGCCGGTGGACGGCTACCTCATCGACCTCGTCCGCGGGACGACGCTCGTCGAGATCCAGACCGGCGGCCTGGCGCCGTTGCGCCGGAAGCTGGAGCGCCTGCTCGAGTCGCACGACGTGCGGCTGCTCGTCCCGATCGCGTCGACGAGACGGATCGTCCGCCTCTCGCCCGACGGAGAGGTGCTCTCGTCGCGCCGCTCGCCGCGGCGCGGGCGGATGGAGGACGTCTTCGCCCGGCTGGTGAGCCTCCCCGCGCTGCTCGCACACCCGCGCTTCGAGCTCGAGGTCCTGCTCACGCACGAGCTCGAATACCGGCGCCACGAGCCTGGCCGCGCCTATCGGCGCCACGGCTGGGTCGTCGCGGGCCGCTCGCTCGACTCGGTCGAGGCCTCGCACCTCCTCACCTGCCCCGCCGATGCCGCTGCCCTCCTTCCCGGGCTCCCGGCCGTCTTCGACACCGGCGAGCTCGCGAGCGCGGCCGGCTGCGACCGCCGGCTCGCGCAGCAAATGGCGTACTGCCTGCGCGCGCTCGGCGCGCTCGAGTCGGTCGGAAAGCGGCAGCGTGCGGTGCTCTACCGCGCCGCGATCTGAACGGGACGCCGACGCGAGCCGCCGTGTTCAGACACCGGCCCTCGTGCGAAAGTTCCGGCATGGGGTCGATTCTCTGCTTCGGCGACTCGAACACCTACGGCTGGCACGAGGACGGCCGGTTCCCAGCCGCCGCACGGTGGCCTGGTGTCCTGCAGTCGCTCCTTCCCGCAGGCTGGGACGTGATCGCCGAAGGGCTCGGCGGCCGGACGACGATGTACGACGACCCGCAGCTGACGTACACGAACGGGCTCGCCTACTTCGAGCCGTGCCTCGACTCGCACGTCCCGCTCGACGCCGTCGTCTTCTTCCTCGGGATCAACGACCTGAAGCCGCATCTCGGGCTCCGCCCGGAGGCGATCGCGGACGGGATGCGCGCGCTGATCGAGTCGGCTCGCACCGAAAGCGTCGGCCGGATCGTCGCCCTCGCGCCGCCCGGACTCGAGGAGGCGTACCGCTCGCTCGACGCCGAGGTTGTCGCCGTCCCCCGGTCGGCGTTTCGCGAGGACGACCCGCGGCACCTCGACGAGGCGGGCCACCGGACCGTCGGAGCGCTCGTCGCGGCGACGCTCGATCTCGGCGCACCCGCCGTCCGCGAGCTGCGTCTCGTCGTCACCGCAACCGACTACGACGACGCGCTCCGCTTCTACCGCGACACGCTCGGGCTCGCCCAGCGCGAGGCGTACGAGTCACCCGACGGACGCGTCACGATCCTCGAGGCCGGGCGGGCGACGCTCGAGCTCGCCGACCCGGCCCAGGCGGAGTTCATCGACCGGGTCGAAGTCGGTCGCCGCGTCGCCGGTCATGTCCGTGTGGCGTTCGAGGTCGCGGACAGCGCCGAGACGGCGCGGCGGCTCGTCGCTGCGGGCGCGGAGCTGATCGCCGAGCCGACGCGGACACCGTGGGACTCGCTGAACGCACGGCTCGCGGCGCCTGCCGGGCTGCAGCTCACCCTGTTCGAGGAGCTCGGCTGAACGCCGACGCGCTCGCGCGCAGGGCGATCCTCACCGCCGCCGACAACAGGCGGGTCCGGCGTCTCGTCTCGAAGCACGGGATGCGTCTCGGCGGCTCGCGGTTCGTCGCGGGCGAGACGCTGGACGACGCCGTCCGCGCGCTGCGCGGGCTGAACGAGCAGGGCCTGTGGGCGAACACCACGCTGCTGGGCGAGGCGGTCCGCGACGAGGCGCAGGCGCGTGCGGTGAGCGAGGAGTACGTCCGCGTCGTCGACCGGCTCGCGAAGGAGGAGCTGCGCGCAAACGTCGCGTTGAAGCTGACCCACCTCGGGCTCGAGCTGAGCGAGGACGCCGCCTACGAGAACGTCCGCCGCGTCGTCGAGCGTGGACGCTTCATCCGCATCGACATGGAGCAGTCGGCGTTCGTCGACGCGACGCTGCGCATCTATCGCCGGCTGCGGGACGACGGCCTCGACAACGTCGGCACGGTGCTGCAGGCCTACCTCTACCGCACGGAGGACGACCTCGGGGCACTCCTGCCCCTGCGGCCGAACCTGCGACTCGTGAAGGGCGCGTACCTCGAGCCGCACGACGTCGCATATCCGCAGAAGGCAGACGTGGACGCGAACTACGTCCGCCTCCTCGAGAGGATGCTGCGCGGCGGCGGGTACACCGCGGTCGCCACACACGACGAGGCGATCCTCGAGCATTCGATCCGGTTTGCCGAACGGC
>JBEQUF010000149.1:0-5848 GCA_040349295.1 Actinomycetota bacterium
CGGCCGGCCGCAGGGCCGCGCCTTCGCCGTCCATCTGCCCGCCGCGATGACCGTGCCGGCGACGATCGCCCGCGCCGGCGTCACGCTCGGCGGCCTCGTGCCGCTCCACGTCGCGGTCGAGGGCAACACGGTCTCGATCACCCTGCCGCTCCCGCGCGGGGCGACCTGCGACGTCCTCGGCCCGGGCTGGTTCTCGATCGCCTTCAAGCAGGCCGCCGGCCTGAAGAATCCCGCGTCGGCGGGCTCCTACGCCTTCACCGTCGCCGGCCGGCTCGGCGGCCGGTGGAGCGGCACGCTCACGACCAGCTGATCGTCTCCGTTCCCGTTCACGGCGTCGTGACGCGCGGGCCGACGAAGCCCGTCTGCGAGATGGCGACGCCGTGCTCCGAGCGGGCCGCCCACATCCTCCTCGACTTCCACAACGCCCACGGCGACGTCCGGGTGCGGACGGACGCGCAGGGGCGGTACGCCGTGCGCCTCGAGCCGGGCCGGTACGTCGTCCGCTTCCCGAAGATCGCGCCGGCGGTCGTCGTCGTCCGCGCCGCGATGCGCGCCGACTTCAACATCGACACCGGCATACGTTGACCCCCCGAACGGGGGATGTCGAGCCTGCGCCGGGCGGCACACGCTGAGCGCAATCTGCGGCAACAAAAGGGAGTGGGTATGAGGTTCGGGAGGATTCTCACGGCGACGGCCGCGCTGGCGGCCGCGCTCGTCGGTGCAACGACTGCGACCGGGGCGCCGTATTCGCCGGCAGCGCAGGGACTGCCGTACGTGCCGCTCACCGCGGCCGACGTCTCGCAGGCGCCGACCTGCCAGAACGGCGAGCTCTGCTACACGCCACAGCTCATCCGCCAGGCGTACGACTTCCCGAGCGGCCGTGGCGCGCCGACGGGTGCGGGCCAGACGGTCGTCGTCGTCGACGCGTACGGCTCGCCGTTCCTCGGGGCGGATCTGGCCGCGTTCGAGCAGCAGTTCGGGCTGCCGGCGGCGAACGTGACCGAGTACGACCAGCAGGACGTCGTCTCCGACCTCGGGTCGGGCGACTTCCTCGACTGGGGCCTCGAGACCTCGCTCGACGTCGAGTGGGTGCACGCCCTCGCCCCGAACGCGAAGATCGTCCTCGCCGTCGCGGCGACCGACGACGCGGCGAACCTGTACCAGGTCGAGAAGGAAGTGCTCGCGCAGTACCCGACCGCGATCGTCGCTCAGAGCTTCGGCGGCGACGAGGCCGGCCCCGCATCCGATCCGGACGCGGAGAACGCGTTCGACCAGCTGTTCGCGCAGCAGCTGCAGCACGGCGGCACGATCGTCGCCTCGTCGGGCGACTTCGGCGCCTCGAACCTCCTGCCGTTCGAGGGCCTCGATCCGGCGCCGATGGCGAGCTACCCGGCGTCGAGCCCGTTCGTCCTGTCGGTCGGCGGGACGATGGGCAACCCGTATCCGGGCGGCCTCCTCGCGCCGAACGGCCGCTACGGCGGCGAGCAGGCGTGGAACGAGCCGGACTTCGGCGCGACCGGCGGCGCGCCGAGCACGATCTACCCGCGGCCGATCTGGCAGGTCGGCTTCGTCAGCTCGCTCAAGCGGGCCGAGCCGGACGTGTCCTACGACGCCGCGGTCAACGGCGGCGTGATCATCGCGTTCGGCGGCCGCTTCGGCGTGCTCGGCGGGACGAGCGTCGGCGCCCCGAGCTGGGCGGCGATCCTCGCGCTCGCGAACGAGCTGCGCGTGAAGGCGCACCGGCCGCAGCTCGGGCTCGTGACGCCGCTCCTCTACACGCTCGCGCGCGACCGCTCGACGTACCGGCAGGACTTCCACGACGTCACGTCCGGGACGAACGCGCTCTTCGGCGCCGACGCAGGGCTGCCCGGCTTCAAGGCCGGCTACGGCTACGACTACGCGACGGGCCTCGGCACGCCGGACGTCGCCCAGCTCGTGCCGGATCTCGCCGGGGGCAGCCTCTTCGGCGGCCGGCTGTTCGACTTCTTCATCCAGCACGGGCACGGCCGCGGCCACGGCCGCTTCGGCCCGGGCCGCTAGCTCGCGACCATCGCCTTGTGACGAATTGTCACAAGGTGGTTCTCAGTCGGCGACGGCATGCGGAGGGCCGCCTTCCGGCGGCCCTCCGGCCACGCCCGCACAGCGCCTAATAGGCAACCGGCCCGCGGCCGGTTGCTGCGGCGTGGCGCTGTTCGTCTGCGCGATAGCTCGAGCGGACGAGCGGGCCGGAGAAGACGGTGCCGAAGCCCATCGCGTCGCCCTGCTCGCGGAACCAGCGGAACTCGTCGGGGTGGACCCAGCGGTCGATCGGCGCATGCTTCGGCGACGGCTGCAGGTACTGCCCGATCGTGACGACGTCGACGCCGTGCGCCCGCAGGTCGCGCAGCGTCTCGACGACCTCGTCGTTCGTCTCGCCGAGGCCGACGATGATCCCCGACTTCGTCAGCACCGGGTAGTCGGCGATCTCCTTCGCCCGCTGCAGCAGCCAGAGGGCCTTGTCGTAGTCGGCCTTGCCGCCGCGCATCGCGCGGTGCAGCCGGCGGACGGTCTCGATGTTGTGGTTGAAGACCTCGGGGCGCGCGCCGATCACCGTCTGCAGCGCCGCCTCCTCGACGTCGAGGAAGTCCGGCGTCAGCACCTCGACCGACGCGTTCGGCAGCTTCGCCTTGATCGCGCGGATCGTCGCCGCGTAGTGGCCGGCGCCCTTGTCGGGGACGTCGTCGCGGTCGACCGACGTGACGACGACGTGCTTGAGCTGCATCTGCGCGGCGGCCTGCGCGAGCCGCAGCGGCTCGAGCGGGTCGACGGGCTCCGAGGGCCTGCCGCTGTTCACGTAGCAGTAGCGGCACGCGCGGGTGCAGGTCTCGCCGAGGATCTGGAACGTGGCGGTGCCGCGGCCCCAGCACTCCGAGATGTTCGGGCACTTCGCCTCCTCGCAGATCGTGTGCAGCGAGAGGCCGTGGATCAGCTTCTGGACGTCGAAATACGCCCCGTCGCGCGACGGCGCCCGCACCTTCATCCACTCCGGGCGGCGCGGCCGCTCTGCGACTGGCGCTGATTTCTCCATCCGGAATCAGTCTAGTGACCAGGTGTCCTCGTGCCCGGCGGAGCCCGGCGACCCGTGCTACCGTGAACCGGACTGGCTAGTCCACTTAGGAGGCGCATGACCGCGAAGCACTCAACGAACCCCTGGCTCGTCCTCGTCCTGATCTGCATGGCGCAGTTCATGGTCGTCCTCGACGCGACGATCGTGAACGTCGCCCTCCCGTCGATCCAGAAGGACCTCGGCCTCAGCGAGGCCAACCTCCAGTGGATCGTCAACGCCTACACACTCGTCTTCGGCGGCTTCCTGCTGCTCGGCGGTCGCGCAGGCGACCTGCTCGGGCGCAAGCGCCTCTTCCTGATCGGCCTCGTCATCTTCACCGGCGCCTCGCTCCTGAACGGGCTCGCCTGGAGCTCGGGTGCGCTGATCGGCTTCCGTGCGCTGCAGGGTCTGGGCGCCGCGCTGATCTCGCCGGCGGCGCTGTCGATCATCTCGGTCACCTTCGAGGAGGGCAAGGAGCGCGCCCGCGCGCTCGGCGTCTGGGCTGCGATCGCGATCGGCGGCTCCGCGTTCGGCCTCGTCCTCGGCGGCTGGCTGACGCAGTCGTTCTCGTGGCCGTGGATCTTCTTCGTCAACGTCCCGGTCGGCGCGGTCACGTTCCTCGCGGCGGCACGGTTCGTGCCGGAGTCGAAGGACGAGCACGCCCACCGCGGCTACGACATCGGCGGCGCTGTGACGGTCACGGGCGGCCTGATGGCGCTCGTCTACGCGATCGTCAAGGCGGAGACGAAGGGTTGGGGGTCGAGCACCACGATCGGCTTCTTCGTCCTCGCGGCGGCGCTGCTGGCGGCGTTCTTCGTCATCGAGACACGGGCCAAGGAGCCGCTCGTCCGGTTGTCGATCTTCCGGGTGCGCTCGCTCGCGACGGCGAACATCGCGATGTTCTTCGTCGGCTGCGGCATGTTCGCGATGTTCTTCTTCATCACGCTCTACCTCCAGAAGGTGCTCGGCTACAAGCCGCTCGAGGCGGGCGTCTCGGTCCTGCCGTTCACGGGCGGGATCATGCTCTCCGCCGGCATCGCGTCCAACCTTGCGCCGCGTCTCGGCGTGCGGCCGGTGGCCGGCGTCGGGTTGATCCTGACCGTGCTCGGGATGCTGCTCTTCGCGCGGATGCCGGTCGACGGCTCGTACGCGAGCGACGTCCTGCCGGCGATGATCATCACCGCGCTCGGCATGGGCGCCGTGTTCATGCCGCTTACGCTCGTGGCCACGACCGGCCTGAAGGACGAGGACCAGGGCCTCGCATCGGGCCTCTTCAACACCTCGCAGCAGATCGGCGGCGCGCTCGGGCTCGCGATCCTCTCGACGATCGCGGCCGGGCAGACGCACGGGCCGGGCAAGGCTGCGCTCGTGCACGGCTTCCACTACGCGTTCGTCGGCGCGGCCGCCTTCGTCTTCGCGGCGCTCGTGACGATGGTCGCGCTCCTCCGCAAGCATCACGTCGCCCGGATCGAACAGGCAGCCCAGCAGGGCGACGTCATGCCGGTCGGGATCTAGGCGGCACTCGATGGTCCTGCGCGCAGACGCGCAACGGAATCTCGAGCGGGTGCTCGACGCGGCGACCGAGGTGTTCGCCGCGTCGGGCCCTGCCGCGAGCGTCGACGAGATCGCCCGCCGGGCGGGCGTCGGGCACGCGACCGTCTTCCGGCGCTTCGCGACGAAGGACGACCTGATGTACGCCGTGATCGAGCGGCGCATCGCCGAGATCCGCGACATCGTCGAGGCCGAGCTGCAGGCGCCGGACCCGGGTGAGGCGTTCTTCCGCGCCACGGAGAAGATCGCGGCGCTGCACATGGATGCACCGGGGCTGCACGAATGCGTGCACCACTGCGGCAAGCCCGGCGCCACCGAGCTCGACGTGCTCGCCGAGGAGCTGATCGCGCGCGCGCAGCGCGCCGGAGGCCTGCGGCGCGACGTCAAGGCCGGCGACATCTCGACGCTCATGAAGAGCGCGCTGCAGTCGGCTCCGCCCGACTCCTGGCGGCGCTACCTCGCGGTCGTGCTCGACGGCCTGCGGACGCGCTAGCGCGCCGCGAGCTGCGCGTGCACGGGCTGCGACCACAGCCCGATGCCGTCCGCGGCCGGCAGCTCCTCGAGCTCGAGGCCGAACACGTCGGCGAGCGCGGCCGCCGCATGCGGGCGCACCTCGTCGACCGTGACGTCGCGGCCGATCTCGCGCGCGACCGTCGTGAAGACGGCGTCCTCGAGGCCGCAGGCGGTGATCCACTCGGTGAACGGCGCCGGATCGAGGTTCACGTTGAGCGCGTAGCCGTGCGTCGTCACCCAGCGCGACACGTGCACGCCGATCGACGCGATCTTCCGCGGCGGCGGCGTCAGCCAGACACCGGTGAGGCCGTCAATGCGCTCCCCTTCCAGCCCGAACGGGGAGAGCGTGCGGATGAGCGCCTCCTCGAGATCGCGCACGTACTGCTTGACGTCGCGTCCGTGTCGCTTCAGGTCGAGGATCGGGTAGCAGACGAGCTGCCCCGGCGCGTGGTAGGTCGACTTGCCGCCGCGGTCGGTCTCGACGATCTCGACCGGCGAGTTCTCCGGCAGGTGGAGCTCGGCGCTCTCGTCGGTGCGGCGGCCGAGCGTCACGACCGGCGGATGCTCGAGCAGCAGGATCGTGTCCGGGATCGCGCCCTGCGACACCGCGCCGGCGAGCGACCGCTGTAGCTCCCACGCCTCGGTGTACGGCACCTGCCCGAGCTGCATCACGTAGCCGCCGCGCTTCATACGCTCAGC
>JBEQUF010000152.1:0-3632 GCA_040349295.1 Actinomycetota bacterium
GAACCCGCAGGCGCGGATCTCGGTGAAGCTCGTCGCCGAGGTCGGGGTCGGCACCGTCGCGGCCGGCGTCGCGAAGGCGGGCGCCGACCACGTGCTGATCTCCGGGCACGACGGCGGCACCGGCGCGGCGCCGCTCTCGTCGATCCTGCACGCGGGCGTCCCGTGGGAGATCGGTCTCGCCGAGACGCAGCAGACGCTGATGCTGAACGGCCTCCGCTCGCGCATCTGGGTGCAGACCGACGGCCAGCTGAAGACGGGTCGCGACGTCGTCGTCGCCGCGCTGCTCGGCGCCGACGAGATGGGCTTCGCGACGGCGCCGCTGATCGCGACCGGCTGCGTGATGATGCGCGCCTGCCACCTCAACACGTGCCCGGTCGGCATCGCGACCCAGGATCCGGAGCTGCGCGCGAAGTTCGCCGGCAAGCCGGAGCACGTCGTCAACTTCTTCTTCTTCGTCGCCGAGGAGGCGCGCAAGCTGATGGCGCAGCTGGGGATCGCGACGTTCGAGGATCTCGTCGGCCGCGTCGACCTGCTCGAGATGGACGAGGCGCTCACGCACTGGCGGGAGCGCGGCGTCGACCTCTCCGCGGTGCTGCACCAGCCGTCGCCCGACGCGCCGCGCCGCCGCACGCAGTCGCAGGCGCCGGTGCTCTACGACCATCTCGACTGGCAGCTGATCGAGAACGGCCCCGGCGAGTACTCGATCGCGAACCGTGACCGCACGGTCGGCGGCCTCCTCTCGAACTGGGTAACCCGGCAGCACGGCCGCGGCGGCTCGCCGGAGCCGTTGCGCTATCTCCTGCGCGGCTCGGCCGGCCAGTCGTTCGCAGCCTGGCTCGCACCCGGCATCGAGCTGACGCTGCACGGCGACGCGAACGACTACGTCGGCAAGGGCCTCTCCGGCGGCGTCGTCGCGATCCGCCCGCCCGCGGACGCGGCGTTCGTACCGGAGCACAACGTGATCGTCGGCAACACCGTCCTCTACGGCGCGACCGCCGGCCGCGCGTTCTTCCGCGGCCTCGCCGGCGAGCGCTTCGCCGTCCGCAACTCGGGCGCGACCGCCGTCGTCGAGGGCGTCGGCGACCACGGTTGCGAGTACATGACCGGCGGGGTCGTCGTCGTGCTCGGCCCGACCGGCCGCAACTTCGCCGCCGGCATGAGCGGCGGCGTCGCATACGTCCTCGGACTCGACGAGTCGAAGTGCAACCACGAGCTGGTCGGGCTCGAGGAGCTCGACGCGGACGACCTGCTGCTCGTGCGCTCGCTCGTCGACGAGCACCGCGCGCGGACCGGGTCGACGCTCGAGGTCGACTTCTCGCGCTTCACGAAGGTGATGCCGCACGATTACAAGGCGGCGCTGCAGACGGCGTCCGCCGGCGGCCACGGCCTCTTCATCACCGAGACCGAGGAGCCCGCGGAGGTGCCTGCGTAGTGGGCAAGGTCGGCGGGTTCAAGGAGTTCCCGCGCGTCACGTCGCCGGAGCGCGAGCCCGGCGAGCGCGTCGGCGACCACCGCGAGTTCGTGCGCGCGCTGCCGCTCGTGCAGCTGCAGGAGCAGGGCGCCCGCTGCATGGAGTGCGGCGTCCCGTTCTGTCATCACGGCTGCCCGCTCGGCAATCTGATCCCGGACTGGAACGACCTCGTCTACCGCGACCGCTGGCGCGACGCGATCGACCAGCTGCACCGGACGAACAACTTCCCCGAGTTCACCGGCCGCCTGTGCCCGGCGCCGTGCGAGGCCGCGTGCGTGCTCGAGATCGAGGAGGGCAACTCGGTGACGATCAAGCAGATCGAGCTGTCGATCGTCTCGCGCGCGTGGGACGAGGGCTGGATCGTGCCGCTGCCGCCGGCCGCGCGCACCGGCCGGACGGTCGCCGTCGTCGGCTCGGGGCCGTCGGGTCTCGCCGCCGCGCAGCAGCTGAACCGCCGCGGCCACACGGTGACGCTCTTCGAGCGCGACGAGGCCGCGGGCGGGCTGCTCCGGTTCGGCGTCCCGGACTTCAAGATCGAGAAGACCGTCGTCGAGCGCCGCGTGCAGCAGCTCGTCGACGAAGGGGTCGAGCTCGTGCTCTCGACCGAGCCGACCGCGGAGGATCTCGCCCGCTTCGACGCCGTCGTCCTCTGCCTCGGCTCGCGCACGCCCCGCGACCTGCCGGTGCCGGGCCGCGAGCTCGACGGCGTGCACTTCGCGATGGACTACCTCTACACGCGCAACCGCGACGTCGCCGGCTCGTCGGAGCCGCGGATCACCGCCGCGGGCAAGCACGTGATCGTGATCGGCGGCGGCGACACCGGCGCCGACTGCGTCGCGTCGTCGCACCGCGAGGGCGCGGCGAGCGTGACGCAGATCGAGCTCCTCGGCGAGCCGCCTGCGAAGCGCGACGACTCGCTGACGCCGTGGCCGCTCTGGCCGGTGAAGCTGCGCACGTCGTACGCGCTCAACGAGGGCGGCGAGCGGTCGTTCGCGATCTCGACGACGCATCTGTCGGGCGAGGGTCGCGTGCAGGAGATCCACTGGGTGCAGAACGAGGGCGTGCCGCCGTTCGAGGCGGTACCCGGCACCGAGCACTCGCAGCCGGCCGACCTCGTGCTGCTCGCGATGGGCTTCACGGGCCCCGAGCCGGCGCTGATCGCCGACCTCGGCGTCGAGCTGTCGCGCGGGGGCTACACGACCTCGCTGCCGAACGTCTTCGCCGCCGGCGACTGCCGCCGCGGCCAGTCGCTCATCGTCTGGGCGATCGAGGAGGGCCGGAAGTGCGCGGCCGAGGTGGACGCCTACCTCGAGCAGTCGAACGGCGACCGCGCGTCGTCCGCAGCCGCCTAGTCCTGCGCCGCCGCAACGCGCTGCTGTAATTCGCGCCGTGGACGACGAGGCGCTCGCCGCTCTCGAGCTCGACGCCGTGCTCGCGCGACTGGAAGCCGCGACCGCGACGCCGTACGGCGCCGAGCGCGCGCTCGCGCTCGTCCCGGCGGCCGACCGGGCGGCGGTCGTGTACCGGCAGACGCAGACGTCCGAGGCGGTGGCGCTGCTCGACGACGCGGCCGAGCCGGAGCTGCACGGCGTCGCCGAGATCCGGGAGGACGTCGCCCGTGCGGAGCGTGGCGGGCTGCTCACGCCGAGGGCTTTGGCGGACGTGGCAGGGGTCGCCGAGGCGGCCGTGCGGCTGCAGCCGCACGAGACGGCGCCGCTCCTCTCCGAGCTCGTCGCGCACGTCGACGCCTCGCTCCGCGGCCTCGCGGAGGAGATCCGGGCCCGCGTCGACGACGAGGGCGGCGGGCTCCGCGACACCGCGTCGCCTCGCCTGCGGCAGCTGCGTCAGGAGCTGCGACGGAGCCGGCGCGGCGTCGAGGAGGCGCTGCAGCGTCTCGCACGCTCGGCGGCGTTGCAGCCGCACCTGCAGGAGACGTTCGTCGCCGAGCGATCCGGCCGGCCGGTGCTCGCGGTCAAAGCCAGCTCGCGCGCGAGCGTCCCGGGGATCGTCCACGACGCGTCCGCGTCGGGGCAGACGCTCTTCGTCGAGCCCTTCGAGGCCGTCGAGCTGAACAACCGCCACGCCGAGGCGGTCGCCGCCGAGCGCGACGAGGTCGAGCGGATCCTCGACGAGCTGTCGCGCCTCGTCGAGCGGCATGCGG
>JBEQUF010000160.1:0-5697 GCA_040349295.1 Actinomycetota bacterium
CGCCACGCGCACGAATGCGGCACTCGCACACGGGTTGAAGGTGATCGCCTGCGTCGGCGAGACCGAGTCGGAGCGCGAGGCGGGGGAGACCGCGTCGGTGCTCCGCCGCCAGGTGAGCGTGCTCGACCGGCACGACGACCTCGTCGTCGCCTACGAGCCGGTCTGGGCGATCGGCACCGGCAAGACCGCCACGCCCCAGATGGCGGAGGACGCGCACGCGTTCATCAAGTCCCTGCTCGACGTGCCCGTGCTCTACGGCGGCTCGGTGAAGCCCGACAACGCCGCCGAGCTGCTCTCGCAGCCGTCGGTCGACGGCGCGCTCGTCGGCGGTGCGAGCCTCGACGTCGACAGCTTCGTCGCCATCTGCCGCGCCGGCCGGTGAAGCCACTCGTCACCCTCGTCATCCTCGGCGGCTGGGGGATCGCGCCTCCGGGCCCGGGGAACGCGGTTGAGCTGGCGAGCACGCCGGTCTTCGACGAGCTGTGGGCGACGTATCCGCACACGACGCTCGTCGCGTCGGGCGAGGCGGTCGGCCTCCCCGCCGGCCAGATGGGGAACAGCGAGGTCGGCCACCTGACGATCGGCAGCGGTCGCATCCTCGACCAGGACTTCCAGCGCGTGAACCGTGCGATCAAGGACGGCAGCTTCTTCGAGAACCCCGTCCTGCAGCGCGTGTTCGACGAGCACGAGCGCGTCCACCTGCTCGGTCTCGTGTCGCACGGCGGCGTGCATTCCCACATCGAGCACGTCAAGGCGCTGCTGCAGTTCGCGCCGGAGCGGACGTGGATCCATGCGTTCACCGACGGACGGGACGTCTCGCCACACAGCGCGATCAAGGATCTCGCCGAGCTGCCGCAGGAGACGATCGCAACCGTCGCGGGCCGCTACTACGCGATGGACCGCGACAAGCGCTGGGACCGCACGCAGCTGGCGCTCGACGCGATCGTCGGCGGAACGGGCGTCCACGACGCCGATCCGTTGCACGCGGTCCAGCAGAGCTACGACGCGGACGTGACCGACGAGTTCATCGTCCCGGTCGTGATCGACGGCCGCCCGCGCCTCGATCCGGCGACCGACGGCGTCATCTTCTTCAACTTCCGGCCGGACCGCGCACGGCAGCTGAGCGAGAAGCTCGGCGAGCTGCACGCCGACCTCGTGACGATGACGAAGTACCGCGACGACTTCTCGTTCCCGATCGCGTTCCCCGAGCAGACGATCGAGATGACGCTCGCCGAGGTCCTCGAGGAGCACCACGCCCGTCAGCTGCACACGGCCGAGACGGAGAAGTACGCGCACGTCACCTATTTCTTCAACGGTGGCGACGAGCGAGAGCACGACGGGGAGACCCGGACGCTCGTCGACTCGCCCCGTGACGTGCCGAGCTACGACTTCAAGCCCGAGATGTCGGCCGAGGAGCTCGCCGACCGCTTCGTCGAGTCGATCGGCGACGACTACGCGTTCGCGGTGATCAACTTCGCGAACCCGGACATGGTCGGCCACACGGGCGTCATCCCGGCCGTCGTCCGGGCTGTCGAGACGGCCGATCGCCAGCTCGGGCGGGTCGTCGAGGCCACCCATGCCGCCGGCGGCGTGTGCATCGTCATCGCCGACCACGGCAACGCCGAGAAGATGCTGGAGGACGACGGTGTGAGCCCGCACACGGCCCACACGACGAACCTCGTCCCCTGTGTGCTGACCGAAGCCGGTGCAAAGCTGCGGGAAGGTGGTGAACTCTCCGACGTCGCACCGACCGTCCTCGATCTCCTGGGTTTTGCCCAGCCCTTACAAATGACCGGGAAATCGCTCAGAACCGGGATATGATGGTGCGCCTTGTCACTGCCCCAGCCTGACTTCGGAGTCCTGCGGAAGGCACAGCGTGGAGACGAGCGCGCGTTCTCGCTGATCGTGCGCGCGTACCAGGTGCCGGTCTTCAACTACGTGCTGCGCCTCGTCGGCGACCGGGCGCTGGCCGAGGATCTGACGCAGGAGGTGTTCCTGCGGGTCTACCAGGGGCTGCCGCGCTTCTCGCTCCGCTCGAAGTTCACGACCTGGCTCTTCCAGGTGACGAAGAACCGTGTCCTCGACGAGCTGCGGGCGGTCGAGCGCCGGCCGCGCGCCGTCGTCGACATCGACGACGCGCCGCACCTCGAGGTCGTCGACGCGCCGTTCGAGCGGCTCGAGGCGATCGACGCCGTCTGGCGGGCGGTCGAGAACCTCAACGTCGACCTGAAGATGGCCCTGCTCCTCCGCGACGTCGTCGGCCTCTCGTACACCGAGATCGCCGACTCGCTCGAGGTGACGCTGGCGACGGTCAAGTGGCGGATCTACAAGGCCCGCGAGGACGTCCAGCTCGCGCTCGCCCGCGAGGGCATCCAGTTCTACGGCGACGAGCAGCCGGCCGCTACTTCGAGTAGCGCGTCAGCCACGCGCTGAGGTTCGCCGCCTCCTGCCGCGCGGACGATCCGGGCGGCACCGGCTGGACCGGGGCGAGCCGCCGCTCGACACGCGGTGACGATCCGCCGGTGAACGCCGCGACGAGGCCGATCGCGAGCGCCGCGAGCGCGACCGCACCGAGCACCGCCGCGAGCGGCGGGCGGCGCCGGACGCGGACGGGGCGGAGCGGGACGGTCGCGGCCGCCGCCTTCGGCCGGGCGCGCTCGAGCTCGAGCGCGAGCTGCGTCGTCGTCTCGGCCGCCAGCGGCGGCAGCTCGGGCGAGGCGTCGTTCAGGGCCTCGGCGAGCGCGCGCACGTCCGGACCGGGCGTGCCGTGCCGGAACCCGGCGAGCTTCGGGACGCCGTCGCCGCGGACGAGGATCTCGCCCTCGTGCACGAGCCCGAGGTCGTGGGCGGCCGCGAGCGCGCGCGTCGCCTGGATCCCGAGCTGCACCGCGTCGTCGGCCGGAAGCGGCGCGACGAGGGCGAGCGGCAGGCCCTGGACGTGCTCGACGGCCGCGAAGCGGCGTCCGTCGTGCTCGCCGACGTCGAAGACGCGCACGACGTTCGGGTGCGACAGCCGTGGGTCGTCGACGTCGTCCGTGCTCTCGATCCACCGCAGCCGGACGGTGCGGCCGAGCTCGGCGTCGCGTGCGAGGCCGTCGCCGACCGGTTCGTAGCGGCCGGCGATCACGGCTTGTGTCCCTTCGCGTGCCCGTGCGGGGGCTTCGGGCCCTTCGGGTGGTCGTGCGGCGCGGGCGGCCGCGGAGTCGGGGCCGGCGCCGGGTGGCACGCGATCCGGTCGGGCAGGTCGTTGACGGCGCTCAGCAGCGTCTCCTGGAAGGCCGGCCGCACGCTGCCGCTCTGGACGGCGGCGATGACCGAGGTCCGGAGCGCCACCGCCGTCGTCCGGGCGGTGCAGCCGTCGCCCGAGGCGAGCGCGGCCGCGACGGCGTCCGCCTGGGCGCTCCAGGTGCTCGCGAGCGACCGCGGCAGCGTCTGCCGGACGACGACCGTGCGGGTTCCGCCGCCGCCGCAGCCGGCCGCCGCGAGGGCGAGCAGGACGAGCGGGACGGCGCGCCTCACAGCCCGTGCGAGAGCCGGTCGGCGAGGACGTGGGGCAGCTTCGCGGCGCGGATCTCGGCCTGCGTGCGCGCGATGTCGTAGTCGACGCGATGGAACCGGGCGGCCTGCGCCTCGACGTCGAGCTCGAGCCAGGCGGCCCGGCGGTCGCCGTCGCGCGGCTGGCCGACCGAGCCGGGATTGAGGAGCCAGCGGCGTCCGTCGAGGCGGAGCTCGGTCCCGGCCGGCGCCGGCCCGCCCTCGAGCTGGAGCGACTCGTCGACCGAGAGCTGGAGCGCGACGTGGCTGTGGCCGACGAGCACGACCTGCGCCTCGGTCAGGAGGAGGGAGACGAGCGCCGCCTCGTCGCTCAGCACGTATTCCCAGACCGGGTCGCGCGGGCTGCCGTGATAGAGCTCGACGCCGGGGCGGACGGCGGTCGTCTCGAGCGAGTCGAGATACGCGCGGGCCTCGTCGTCGAGCACCGTCTGCGTCCATTCGGCGGCGACACGGGCATCGCCGCTGAAGTCGGTGAGGGCAAGGGTTCCGCGCACGGCGAGGTCGTGATTCCCCGCCAGACAGGTTGTTGCACGTCGGCGGACGGTCGAGCAGCACTCGTTCGGACGGGCCCCGTACCCGACGAGGTCGCCGAGGCACCAGAGCTCGTCGACGCCGGCGGCGTCGGCCGCGGCAAGGACGGCTTCGAGGGCGGCGAGATTGCCGTGGATGTCCGAGATCACACCGACGCGCACAGCATCCCCGCGAGGACCGGGACGGTCGCCGGCAGCGTACTCGTCGCAAAGAACAGGAGCCCCCAGAGCCCTGCGGCCGCCCCCGTCGCGAGGGACGCGCGAGCCCGCCGCGCGACGGCGACGCCGAGCAGCGCCGGCGCGACGAGGTCGAGCCAGCCCATCGTCGCGTGCCAGAAGGTCGCGTCCTGGAGCTGCGGGATGCCGTGGCCGACCGTTGCCGCGTGGAGGGCGTTCGACGCCGGCTCGACCTGCGGCGTCCCCCAGACGAGGACGACGTCGAGCATGGCGAGCACGACGAGGCCGGCGAGCAGCACGCGCCGCGACGCCACGCGCGCGGCGAGCTCCGCGATCGCGACGGCGGCCAGCGCGATCAGGGCCACGGACGCGAGCTGCGCGACCATCCCGTGCGCGAGCCAGGCGACGAGCCACAGCGCGACCGCGACTGGCGAGCGCAGGAGCGCGAGCAGGGGCGTCGCCACCGCCGCGAGGAGGGTCAGCGCGTGCGGGCCGCCGGCGAGCACCCGCAGCACGAGCACGCCGACGCCGAGCGCGACCGCCGGCGCAGCGACCCAGACGAGCGACGACCTCGCCGTGCGGGCATGCCCACGCGGCAGGAGGACGGTGACCGCCTGCGCGGCGCAGAGCACCGCATACGAGAGGGCGAACGTCAGTGGTCCGGGGCTTCGGGGAGGTTCCGGATGCCCTCGGTCGTCTTGTACTTCGACCACGAGTCCTGCAGCGCCGTGATCAGCTCCTCGACGAACCGCGGCGACGCGTTCACGCGGGCGACCACGGCGCCCGGGACGTCGCCGGTCTCGACCTCGTGCTCGATCCGCGCGAAGGTGAGCGTGAACTCGTAGGGCGAGAAGGTGATGTTCGCGAAGTTCGCGTAGACCCCGGCGATGTCGCTCGGGTCGAGATGGATGTTGAGCCGGCGCTCGTTGTCGTCGCCGAGCGGGGTGAGATCCTCGTCGTCTTCCACGAGGGAATACTAGGGTCGTGGACCCGTTCCGGCGCCTTCGACAGTCAGCGCTCCTCGCCGTGGCCGCGCTGGCGACGCTCGCGGGCGGCACGATCGGCTTCCACCAGATCCTCGACGAGACCTGGTTCCAGTCGTTCTACCGCTCGATCATCACCGCGACGCTCACCGGGCTCGACACCGTGCCGCCGAACGACGCGGCGCGGGGGCTCTCGATCGTCATGGCGCTGTGCGGGTTGACGATCATCGGCTACGCGGGCGCGGTTATCGTCGAGACGATCTCCGGCGGAGTGCTGACCGGCGCGATCGCCGAACGACGCATGCAGAAGCGCATCGAAGACCTGCACGACCACTACATCATCGCCGGCTACGGCCGCGTCGGCCGCCGCGTGGGCGAGGAGATGCGCGCGAGCGGCGTCGCGTACGTCGTCGTCGACTGGAGCGACGAGGCGAGGGAGGCCGCCCGCGAGC
>JBEQUF010000162.1:0-5002 GCA_040349295.1 Actinomycetota bacterium
CACGTGCCGCTGACGCCCTTGACCTGCGCCTGGCCGCCGAGCTTCCCTTCCTCGCCGACCTCGCGCGCGACGCGCGTCACCTCGTCGGCGAAGCTCGAGAGCTGGTCGACCATCGTGTTGACGGTCTCCTTCAGCTCGGCGACCTCGCCGCGGACGTCGACCGTGATCTTCTTCGTCAGGTCGCCGTTCGCGACCGCGGTGGTGACCTCGGCGATGTTGCGCACCTGGGTGGTCAGGTTCGCTGCGAGCGTGTTGACGTTGTCGGTCAGGTCCTTCCAGACGCCGCTGACGCCGCGCACCTTCGCCTGGCCGCCGAGCTTGCCCTCGGTGCCGACCTCGCGCGCGACGCGCGTCACCTCGTCGGCGAACGACGAGAGCTGGTCGACCATCGCGTTCACGGTCGTGCCGATCCGGCGGAACTCGCCCTTGACCGGGCGGCCGTCGATCGTCAGCTGCATCTTCTGGCCCAGGTCGCCGTCGGCGACGGCGTCGATGACGCGTGCGACCTCCGTCGTCGGGCGGACGAGATCGTCGATGAGCGTGTTGATCGCGTTCGTCGTGTCGGCCCAGTGGCCGGCGTCGGCGGGGGAGTGGGCGCGCTCGGTCAGCCGGCCCTCGCGGCCGATCGCGCGGCCGACGCGGACGACCTCCTTGCTCAGGGTCTCGCGGCGGTCGGCGAGCTCGTTGAAGGCGCGGCAGAGATCGGCGTGGATGCCCTTCCCGGCGACCGGGAGCCGGAGGGCGAAGTTGCCGTCCCGCGCTGCCTCGAGCGCGTGCAGGAGGCGTTCGAGCTCCCCCTGCGTGACGACGTCGGCCTCGGCGGCCGGCCTCCCGCCGTTGCCGTTGCTCGGTGAGCGGCGGCGCGTGGGCTGCCTCCGCTCGACCTCCTGTCCCGCAGCCATTCGTACCCCCTGGTCGTCCCTCGTCGATCCCTCGGTCTCTAGGACCCGCTATTCCGCAGGAGAAACCTGCAGAAACACAAACCTTTCTTCAAAATCGGAATTGGCCCTTTGAACGCGCAAAAGCGCGCCTGACAATAGGCCAAACGGCCTAGTCCGTCCAGGGCCGAGTCCTAGGTGTCTGACACCAGTGCCTGGTCCAGATCGGACCAGAGCGCTTCGGCGTCCTCGAGCCCGACGCTCAGGCGGAGGAGGCCGGGCGGGACGCGGTCGCCCTCCCAGCGGGCCCGGTTCTCGAGCACCGAGGTGACGCCGCCGAGCGAGGTCGCGTTCACGATCACGCGGAGCGCCGTCTCGACCCGCCGGGCCGTCGCCAGGTCGGCGACGTCGAAGGAGAGGAGCCCGCTGAAGCCGGGGTAGCGGACGGCCTGCACCGCCGGATGGCCGCGCAGCCGCTCGGCGAGGAGCGTCGCCGTCTCGGTCTGGCGCCGGAGCCGCACCTCGAGCGTCTTCAGGCCGCGCGAGACGAGCCACGCCACGTCGGGTGCGGGCGAGATGCCGGTGCTCGTCCGGAAGCGGTGCAGCTCGGCGACGTCGCGCCCGGCGACGGCGCCCGCCAGCGCGTCGTCGTGGCCGGCGAGGTACTTCGTCGCCGAGTGGAGGACGTAGTCCGCGCCGTGCGCGAGCGGCTTGAGGTAGACCGGCGTCGCGACGGTGGCGTCGACGACGACGGGCGCGGGGTGCGCGGCGGCGGCCTCGAGGTCGGGCATCGTCAGGAACGGGTTCGACGGCGCCTCGAGCCAGACGAGCTGCACGCCCTCGGGCGGCGGGCCGGTCTGGTCGAACTCGACATGGTTGAGGCCCCATTTCGCGAGCGTGTTGAAGGTGCCGCTCGTCCCGAAGTACGCGCCGGCTGCAAGGGCGATCGTGTCGCCGGGCTGCAGGAGGTGGAGGACGAGCGCGGTCGTCGCGCCGGCGCCCGACGGGAAGAGCAGCGCCTCGCCGCCCTCGAGCGCACCGAGCTCCGCCTCGGCGGCGGCGACCGTCGGATTGTCGTAGCGCGAGTAGTAGAAGCGCTGCGGCTCGGCGTCCTCGTACGGCCAGATGGTCGAGCGGTCGAGGTCCATGGCGCGATGCTACGCATCGCGCCATGGGACGGACGGAACTGCGCGTGGCCGGGAGCGCGGTCCCGGCCACGCTCCGTGCGGAAGGGCTTGTCAGGCGGCTCCGGACCGGCGGTCGCTACAGCACGCATCGATGCGGGTGACGCCGCGCGTCAGCCGCATCGATGGATTGCGGGAGCTACGCGTGCGGCGTAGCTCGCACCGACTCGATCAGGCGGCCCAGGCTGGCGTCGCCGAGTTGCACCGCTTCGGCGAGCGTCACCCAGCGAACCGCGGTTGATTCCTCGCTCAGCGTCAGCTCGCCCTCGGCGACGACGAGGAAGCGGACGTCGAGGTGGAGGTGGGCCGGGAAGTCCGGCCGCTCGGGGATCTCGTGCACGTCGAGGTGGATCAGGCGCTCGAGCCTGCCGTCGAGCCCGGTCTCCTCGCGCACCTCGCGGAGCGCGGCGTCCTCGATCCGCTCGCCGGGATCGACGTGGCCGCCGGGTTGCACCCAGAGGCCGAGCTTGCGGTGATGGACGAGCGCCGTCCGCTCGCACGCCTCGTCGACGACGAGCGCCGACGCGGTGAAGTGCGCGCCGACCTGCTCGCGGGAGAACGGCTCCGGCAGCGCGTCGAGGAACTGCAGCATCGCCAGGCGGTCAGCCTCCTCCTTCGCGTCGGCCGGCTCGCGGTGCAGCAGCAGCGCCTGCAGGTCGCCGCGCGTCACGCGGGCAGCTCCTGCAGGTCCTCGAGCCTGCCCATCCGCGCGAGCGACGGGAAGACCTTCGTCCAGATACCCGACACGCCGATCATCGCCGCGCCGCCGACCACGACGGACGGCACGGTGCCGATCAGCCGTGCGAACGATCCCGACCAGAACGCGCCGAGCTCGTTCGAGGCGCTGATGAACACCCACTCGACGGCGGCGACACGCCCCTGCAGCTGTGGCGGCGTCAGCACCGCGACCGCGGTCGTGCGGATGTTGACGCTGATCATGTCGAGGAAGCCGCTCGTCGCGAGCGCCGCCATCGAGAGCGGCAGCCACTTCGAGAGGCCGAACACGATCATCCCGATCCCGAACCCCGCGACCACCACCATCAGCGTCGGCCCGGCGAGGTACGGCAGGCGCCGCCGCGTCAGGAGCAGCGCCGCCGTCAGCGAGCCGATCGCCGGCGACGTCCGCAGCAGGCCGAGGCCGATCGGCCCGGTGTGCAGGATCGAGCTCGCGAAGACCGGCGCGAGCGCGATCGAGTCGCCGAGCAGCACGGCGACGAGGTCGAGCGCGATCGCGCCGAGCAGCATGCGCGTGCGCAGGATGAACCGGACGCCGCCCACGAGCGTCGACCAGCCCGGCGGATCGGCGCCGGCGAGCACGACCGCCGCACGCGGTCGCATCAGCAGGACGGCGACGAGCGCAACCGTGAGCAGCACTGCCCCCGTCACGTAGAGCGCCACCGGGTCGATCGCGAAGACGACCCCTCCGAGCGCCGGCCCGGCGATGTTGCCCGTCTGGCCGGCGACGCTCCGCAGGGCCATCGCACCGGGGATCAGCTCCTCGGGGACGATCTCGCGCGTCAGCGCCCGCGCGGCGGGATTCCCGAGCACGCTCGAGATGCCGACGACCGCGCTGATCGCGAGGAACGGCCACAGCGTGTGCGCCCCTGCGAGGGTCACGAAGACGAGCCCGACCGCGATCCCGATCGTGACCGTGTACGAGACAGCGGTGACGACGCGCCGTGGCAGGCGGTCCGCGAGCGCGCCGGCCGGCAGGGCCAGGATCGGCAGCGGGATGAACTGCATCAGGCCGACGAGGCCGAGCTCGAAGGGATTGTGATGGATCTCGTAGACCTGCCAGCCGATCGCGACCGCGAGCATCTGCGAGGCGAGGCCGTTCGTCAGCAGCGCGCCCCAGAGGAGCGCGAAGTCGCGGATGTGCAGGGCGGGAGGGAGGCGGCGGCGCATCCGGTGCAGGTTAGGCTCCCGCTGCACATGGCGGAGACGCATGACACGACGCAGGCGAAGCTCGAGTGGCTGCGCGACCTGCGCGGCGAGGCGCTCCACGCCGGCAGCGAGAAGACCGTGGCGAAGCGTCGCGAGGAGGGACGGCTGCTCGCCCGCGAGCGTGCCGAGCTGCTCTGCGATCCGGGCTCGTTCGTCGAGCTCGACCGCTACGTGCGCCATCGCGAGTCGAACTTCGGGATGATGGAGCGGCGCCCGTACGGCGACGCCGTCGTCACCGGCTACGGCACGGTGTTCGGGCGCAGGGTGTTCCTCTTCTCGCAGGACTTCACCGTGTTCGGCGGCTCGCTGTCGGAGGTGTTCGCGGAGAAGATCTGCAAGGTCATGGATCTGGCCGTCAAGTACGGCTGCCCGGTGATCGGGATCAACGACTCCGGCGGCGCCCGCATCCAGGAGGGCGTCGTCTCATTGGCCGGGTATGCGGAGATCTTCTGGCGGAACGTCCAGGCGTCGGGTGTCGTGCCGCAGATCTCGCTCGTCATGGGGCCGTGCGCCGGCGGCGCTGTCTACTCGCCCGCGCTCACCGACTTCATCCTCATGGTCGAGGGATCGTCCTACATGTTCATCACCGGGCCTGACGTGGTGAAGACGGTGACCGGCGAGGAGGTCTCGTTCGAGGAGCTCGGCGGTGCGCAGGCGCACGCGACGAAGTCGGGCGTCGCGCACTTCGTGTCGCCGGACGAGAAGTCGGCGCTCGAAGACGCGCGTTACCTGCTCTCGTTCCTGCCCCAGAACAACCGCGAGCGCACGCCGCGCACGAGGTCGGCCGACCCGCGCGAGCGGGAGGATGCCGCGCTCGACACGCTGATCCCCGATTCGCCGAACAAGCCGTACGACATGCACGAGGTGATCCGAGCAGTGATCGACGACGGCGAGTTCCTCGAGGTGCAGGAGCACTACGCCGAGAACATCGTCACGGGGTTCGCGCGGCTCGGCGGGCACGCCGTCGGTGTCGTCGGCAACCAGCCGGGGGCGCTC
>JBEQUF010000164.1:0-8904 GCA_040349295.1 Actinomycetota bacterium
CAGCGATCGCCGCCTCGGCGAGCTCGGCGCTCTCCGAGAGGAAGCCGTACCCGGGGTGCACTGCGTCGGCACCGGACGTGCGTGCGGCGCGCACGATCTCGGCGGCGTCGAGGTACGAGGAGATTTCGACAACTTCGGCCGCCGTGCGCGCGTGCAACGAACCCGTGTCGTCGTGCGCTGCGACCGCGACGGCGTCGATGCCCTCCGCCGCGCACGCGCGCATGATGCGCAATGCGATCTCGCCGCGGTTTGCGATGAGCAATCTCTGCACGACCAGGAACCCTAAAGTGGGATACCCTGCCGCGTCTTTGTGAGACGCAGTCTCGGGGTCATAGCGGCGGTGTTCCTCGTCTTCGCCGCGCCGTCGTTCGGTGCGTCGAAGATTGTCGTGACCGGTCACGGCTGGGGTCACGGCGTCGGCATGAGCCAGTGGGGCGCGTACGGCTACGCACGTCACGGCTGGTCGTGGCAGCGGATCCTCGCGCACTACTACCCGGGCACCGAGGTCTCGTCGGCGCCGGTGTCGCGCATCCGCGTGCTCCTCGCCGCGTCGCAGCGCCGCGTCTCGGTCGCGTGTCCCGGTGTCCTGAAGGTGAGCGACGCGACCGGGAGGACGTATGCACTGCACCCGGGCGCGTACACGGTCGGCAAGACGCTCGAGCTGCCGGTCGGCCGCAAGCGCGTACATCGGCATCGCGAGACCGTCGCGGCCCTTCGCGCGTTGCGCTCGCCGATCGTCTTCGACTGTCCGAGCTCGCCGCTCTCGTGGAACGGCCGCAGCTTCCACGGGCTGCTCGTCGTGCGTCGCGGCGAGGGCCGGCTGTCGGTCGTCAACTCGCTCGCGCTCGACGACTACGTCCGCGGTGTCGTCGGGGGTGAGATGCCGCAGCGCTGGAGCATGGCCGCGCTCGAGGCGCAGGCCGTCGCCGCGCGCTCGTATGCGCTCGCCACGCTCCATCCGAACAAGCACTTCGACCTCTTCTCGGACACCCGCAGCCAGGTGTACGGCGGCACCGCGTTCGAGACCGAGCGCACCGACCTCGCGGTCGAGCGCACCGCGATGAAGGTGCTGACCTATCACGGCACGATCGCGACGACGTTCTTCTTCTCGACGTCGGGCGGTCGCACCGCCGACGTGCGGGAGGTGTGGCCCGCGCTCGGCGAGGTCCCGTATCTCCGCTCGGTCAGCGACCCGTATGACTCGAGCTCCCCGCACCACACCTGGCAGGTCGTGCTGCCGGCGTCGAGACTCCCGCGGGGGCTCGAGCTCGAGCATGCGCGAGACGGCCGGGTGACGAGGGTCGTCGACGGCTCGCGGACGATCGCCCCGACGACGCTCCGTCGCGAGCTCGGCCTCCAGTCGACATGGTTCGACATCTCGACGCTCACGCTCGACGCGAGCCGGGCGGTCGTCCGCTACGGCGGGAAGATCGACCTTCGTGCCGAGGTGGAAGGACTCGGACGCGCGCGACTCGAGCGTCGAATCGGCGCCGGCTCGTGGAAGCAGCTGGCCACGATCGGGGGAAGAGCCAGTGTCGAGGTCGAGCCGCGCGCCAACACCGTGTACCGCCTCGACGTGGGCGAGGCGGTCGGGCCGGAGGTGGCGGTCGACGTCGCGCCGACGCTCGCCGTCACGCCCGCCGGCGCGAACGTGCTCGCCGGCCAGGTCGAGCCGGTCAGCCACGGGACGATCGCCGTCCTCCGCCGCGTCGCCGGGACCTGGAAGGTCGTCGCGCATCCGAGACTCGACGCGCGCGGGGTCTTCCGCACGCCGCTCCATCTGCGCACCGGCGACTACCGGGTCGCCGTCGCCGACGACGGCCGCTACGCCGCGGCGACCGCGAGCGTCCACGTGACGTCTCGGCTGCTCGCGTCGTTCGGGTACTAGCGCCAGCCGGGCTTGCGCTTCTCGAGGAAGGCCGCGAGACCCTCCTGCCCTTCCTCCGACGTCCGGCGCTCGGCGATCCAGCGCGCGGTCTCGGCGCCGTCCGGACGCTCGCGCACGAGCCGCTTCGCCCAGCGGGCGGCCTGCGGGCCGGCCGAGAGCAGCTCGCCGACGACGCGGTCGACGGCGCCGTCGAGATCCTCGGCGACCTCCGAGACGAGTCCGATGCGAAGCGCCGTCTCGGCGTCAAAGCGCTCGCCCGTGACGAAGTAACGGCGGGCGTTGCCGCCGCCGATCTTCGCGAGCGCGAAGGGCGAGATGACGGCCGGGATGATGCCGAGCTTCACCTCGGAGAAGGCGAAGAGCGCCTTCGGCGACGCGATCGCGACGTCGGCGGCGGCGACGAGGCCGGCGCCGCCCCCGAGCGCGTGTCCCTGGACGCGCGCGACGACCGGCGCCGGGCAGCGGTCGATCGCCTCGAACATCTGCCGCATCGCGTTCGCGTCCGCGACGTTCTCGTCGTACGAGAGCCCCGCCGAGGCGCGCATCCAGTCGACGTCGGCGCCGGCGCAGAAGCTCGGGCCTTCGCCGGCGAGGACGACCGCGCGCGTGCGGCCGACGTCGACGAACGCCTCGGCGAGCTCGGAGATCAGCGACGCGTCGAAGGCGTTGCGCTGGTCCGGCCGCGCAAGCGTGACCCGCAGGACCGCGCCGTCGCGCTCGGTGCGGACCGCGCTCACGGCTTCAGGCGCAGGAAGACGCAGGGAAGCGTCTCGTTGCCCGTCTGCTTCCCGCGCCACTCGATCCGTGCGAACTCGCGGCGTCCGTCGACGCAGCGGACGACCTTCGAGAGCCGGACGGTGACCGGAAAGGCGTGGAAGTGCCCGGCGGCGCAGTTCGGCGTGCAGTCGTTCGCGTGCGCGGTGCCGTGGCCGACGGCTGCTTTCGCACCCCACGACGTCCAGGTGATGTGGTCGATCGAGAAGTTCGCGTCCGCACATGCCACGATCGCCGATGCCGGACGGACGCGGGGCTTGTGCTCGCAGCCCGTCCACACGACGGCTGCGGCTGCGACGAGAGCGATCATGCGCGCAGCCTAGACTCCCGGCATGCTGCGCGGAGCGATCGCCGCCGCCCTCACGCCGCTTCGCGACGATCGGCTCGACGTCGACGCCGTCGGCCCGTACGTCGACTTCCTCGCGGCCGGAGGACTCGACGGCGTGCTCGCATCGGGGACGACGGGGGAGGGGATCCTCTTCGATCTCGACGAGCGGAAGGCGATCGCCTCGGCGTTCGTCGCGGCCGCACGCGGTCGGCTGCAGGTCGCCGTGCATGCCGGGATGCAGGCCACGTCGAGCACGGCTGCGCTGGCGGCGCACGCCGCCGAGGCAGGCGCCGACGCGGTGGCGGTCATCCCGCCGCCGTACTTCCCGCTCGACGACGAGGCGCTCTTCGCCCACCTCGCCGCAGCCGCCGACGCCTGTGCGCCGCTGCCGTTCTACGTGTACGAGTTCGAGCGCACCTCGGGGTACGCCGTCTCACGCGACGTGCTCGAGCGCCTGCGCGCCGCGGCGCCGAATCTCGCCGGCCTGAAGGTGTCCGACACGCCGTGGGAGTCGTTCGCGCGATATCTCGACGCCGGTCTCGACGTCTTCGTCGGCCCCGAGGCGTTCATCGGCCGCGGCATCGACGGTGGCGCGGTCGGCGCGGTCTCGGCGCTCGCGAGCGCGTTTCCCGAGCACGTCGCGCGGGCCGTGCGCGAACGAAGCGACGACCTGGGGGAGCTCCGGCAGATCCTCGACAGGTTCCCGCGGCATGCTGCGCTGAAGCACGTCGTGCGCGGCCGCGGCGTGCCGATCGGGCCCGACGTCCGCGCGCCGCTCCGTCAGCTGACGGCCGGCGAGGCGCGTGAGCTCGAGGCGGCGCTCGCCGTCTGGAGCGCGTAGAGCAACAGCCCGAACAGCGCGACGACGGTCAGGTCGCGCAGCACGACGAGCCCGACCTCGACGTGGTGGAGACCCGTCGCGTACGCCCAGTAGCGCTTCGGGAAGTAGATCTGCGTCAGGACGAGCGCCGTGACATAGAACGCCGTCGACCAGCGGCGCGCAGCGAGCGGCACGAACGGCGCCAGCCACACCAAGTACTGCGGCGAGAAGACCTTGCCGAACGCGATCATCGCGGTGACGGCGGCCGCGCACGCGACGAGCACGCCGTCGACCGTCGGCGGGCGCTGGACGAGCGTGCCGTAGACGGCGAGGATCGCAACGAGCTCGAAGAGCGTCGTCACGATCGCGGCGGCATGCGTGCCGGAGGCGACGACGTTCTGGGAGCCGAAGGTCGACTCCGTTCCGACCGGCGAACCGGCAAAGTCGTGCAGCGCGACGAGCACGGCGCCGCCGAAGCTTTCGATCTGCAGCGGCCGCGCGAACTGGAGATAGAAGCTGTGCGCGACGCCGCGCGGCCCGAGGACGAGGAACGGCACGAACCAGGCGGCGGCGGTCGCGCCTGCGATGCCGAGCCAGCGGCCCGCTGCGCGCGGTCCGTGCCGCTGCCAGAGCCAGATGCAGAAGACCGGCGCGAGGACGCCGGGCCAGAGCTTCGCCGCGAAGCCGGTGCCGAGGACGATCGCCGCCGCCGTCGACCGGTCCGACACGAGCAGCCCGAGCGCGAGGACTGCCAGCGCCGTCGGCCAGAGGTCGTAGCGCGTCGGGGTCACCGACCCGAGCAGCAGGGGGACGACGGCGGCGAGCGCGGCGGCCGCCCGGCCGCGCAGCCGCAGGACCGTGAGCACGATCGCGAGATGGCAGAGCGCCATCAGCGCCTGGAAGACGTCGAGGAAGGCGCCGGTCAGCGCCGGGATCAGGAACACGGGCAGCGCCGCCGGCGGGTACTCGAGCCGGAAGTCGCGGTACGGGACGCGATGGTGATGCACCATCGCGTTGCCGTAATGCCGATAGACCTGCACGTCGCTGATCACGTCGTGCGCGTACCAGAGGTGCTGCAGCGTGATCCAGACGAGCGTGACGAGAGCGACGGCCGCAGTCGCCGGCGCCGCACGTCTCACTCGAGGTCGAACTCTTCCGCGATGACGGGATCGACGCCGATCAGCGCGGGCACGTGGCCGAGATCGGGCAGCTCCTCGCCGAACGAGATGATGCCGAAGCGCTCCTGCGACTCGTTCGAGAACCAGTAGTCGCCGGGCGGAAGCTCGGGAAGCCGGTCACGCAGCTCGCCGAGCGTCGTCTTGGAGTCGTACAGGTTCCAGATCAGCAGGCGGGCGACCACGCCGACCGTTCTACCATCACGGGATGGAGAGCCGGCTCGTCTACTCGACCGACGACGGCGACCGCCGCCGCGAGCGGGAGGCGCAGCCGGCCGCTGCCGACCCCGGTGGGCCGGTCCGGGTCTGGCGCGAGAAGGGTGGGCGCCGGGGCAAGACGGTGACGGTCGTCCGAGGGCTCCCGGGCGCGGATCTGGCGGCTGTCGCCGCCGACCTGAAGAAGCTCTGCGGCGCCGGCGGCGCGGTGAAGGACGGCGCGGTCGAGATCCAGGGCGACCATCGCGACAAGGTGGTCGCGAGGCTCCAGGCCCAGGGCTACGCGGCGAAGCCGGCGGGCGGCTGAGGGACAGGTCCGGCAACCAGGTTGCCGGACCTGGCTAGAAGGGCCCGTGCGGCTCGTACGAGCCGGGCGGGCAGCCGATCGCGACCATCGCGAAGCCGTCGCCGCCCGCGACGGGCTGGCGCGTCGTCTCCGGGTCGAAGCGGAAGATGCTGCCGGCGGTGAACGGCACCTCGGTCTCGTCGTCGATCCGGTAGACGCCGGAGCCGCGGACGATGACGTTCACTTCCTCCTGGCCGGTCGACGTCTCGTCGTGCCGCACGCCCGCGGCATTCGGGGGCAGCTCGAACCAGTTGACGCCGAAGGCCTGGACGCCGAGCTCACGGCGGACGAACTTGATGACGCCGCCGGGGCCTGCGCCCTCGATGGCGTCGAGATGGGTGACGGAGTAGCTCATGCCTACATTCTGAACACACCGAAGGTCGTCGGCTCGATCGGCGCGTTCGCCGCAGCCGCGAGACCGAGCGCGAGGACGCGGCGCGTGTCGAGCGGATCGATGATCCCGTCGTCCCACAGACGCGCCGTCGAGTAGTACGGGTTGCCCTCGGCGTCGTACTTCGCGCGGATCTCGTCCGTGTCGACGTCGCCGACGATCGACAGCACGGTCGCCGCCTGCTCGCCGCCCATGACCGAGATGCGCGCGTTCGGCCACATCCAGAGCTGTCTCGGCTCGTAGGCGCGGCCGCACATCGCGTAGTTGCCGGCGCCGAACGAGCCGCCGGTGACGACGGTGAACTTCGGCACGCGCGCGTTCGCGACCGCCATGACGAGCTTCGCGCCGTCGCGGGCGATGCCGCCGGCCTCGTACTCCGTCCCGACCATGAACCCGGTGATGTTCTGCAGGAAGACGATCGGGATGCGGCGCGTGCAGCAGAGCTCGACGAAGTGCGCGCCCTTCTGCGCCGACTCCGCGAACAGCACGCCGTTGTTCGCCAGGATCCCGACCGGGGTGCCCTCGATGTGCGCGAAGCCGGTGACGAGCGTCTCGCCGTAGAGCTGCTTGAACTCGTGGAACCGCGACCCGTCGACGATGCGCGCAATCAGCTCGCGCGGGTCGACCTGGTGGCGGAAGTCCTCCGGGATGAGGCCATACAGGTCGGACGGGTCGAGCGCGGGCGGCTCGGCAGGCGCCGGCTCCCACGGCGGCTCCGGCCTGCGCCCGTGCGTGTTGCGCACGATCGAGCGCGCGATCGCGAGCGCATGCTCGTCGGAGGTCGCATAGTGGTCGGCGACGCCCGACCGCCGCGCGTGCACGTCGGCGCCGCCGAGCTCCTCCGCCGTGACGTCCTGTCCCGTGGCGGCCTTCACGAGCGGCGGTCCGCCGATGAAGATCGTGCCGGTGCCGCGCACGATCACGGTCTCGTCGCTCATCGCGGGCACGTAGGCGCCGCCGGCGGTGCACGAGCCCATCACGATGGCGATCTGCGGGATGCCCGCCGCCGACATCTGCGCCTGGTTGAAGAAGATCCGTCCGAAGTGGTCGCGGTCCGGGAACACGTCCGCTTGCAGCGGCAGGAATGCGCCGCCGGAGTCGACGAGGTAGAGACACGGCAAGCGGTTCTGCGCCGCCACCTCCTGCGCGCGCAGATGCTTCTTCACCGTCAACGGGAAGTACGAGCCGCCCTTGACCGTCGCGTCGTTCGCGACGATCGCGCACTCGCGGCCCTCGACGACGCCGATGCCCGTGACGATGCCGGCGCTCGGCGCGTCGCCGTCGTAGAGATCCCACGCGGCGAGCGCGTTCAGCTCGAGGAATGCTGTGTCGGGATCGACGAGCCGGTCGATCCGCTCGCGCGCGGTGAGCTTGCCGCGCGACCGGTGCCGCTCGACCGCTGCGTCGCCGCCGCCGAGCGCCACGGCCGCCGTCCGCTCGCGCAACTCCGCGACGAGCTGCTCCATGCGGCTGCGGCGGCGTTCGAAGTCCTCGGTCCGCCGAACCTGGGATGAGAGGACCGCCACAGGCGGCACACTAATCCTCCGTGCGGAAGAGGATCCTCGTCACTGCGGCCGTCGGAATCGGGATCGCCCTGCGCGTCTGGGTCTACCGCTCGGTGCTCGGCGCGCCCGACTCGGACGAAGCGGTGGTCGGTCTGATGGCGCGCCACGCGCTGCACGGCGAGCTGACCGTCTTCTTCTGGGGTCAGGTGTACGGCGGCTCGCAGGAGGCGCTCCTGGCTGCGCCGTTCGTCGGCATCTTCGGGACGACGCTGTTTGCGATCCGCATCGTGCCGATCGCGCTGCACGCGATCGCGTGCGTGCTCCTCTGGCGTGTCGGCCGCCGGCTCTTCGGCGATACGGCCGGCCTCGCGTGTGGGCTCGTGTTCTGGATCTGGCCGCCGTACCAGCTCGTCCACGGGACGCCGGCGTACGGCTTCTACGGCACGAACGTCTTCTACGTCTCGCTCCTGCTGCTGCTCGCGCTGCGCTTCGTGGACGAGCCGAGCGCGGTGCGCATTGCGTTGTTCGGGCTCGTGCTCGGGCTCGCGTACTGGCAGACGGCGCAGGTGATCCCGGTCGTGCTGCCGGTGATCGCCTGGATGCTGTGGCGGCGGCGCGACGCGTGGCGCGTCGTGTGGGCCGGCGTCGTCGCGGTCGTCGTCGGTGCGCTTCCGTGGATCGTCTGGAACCTCACGCACAACGGCGGCTCGGTGCTCACCCGGTCGGACGTGTCGGCGTACGTCCACGGCTTGCGGCTCTTCGCCTCGCCGCTTCTCCCGATGCTCCTCGGGCTTCGTGCGCCGCTCGCCGGCACCGCGTTGCTTCCCAAGCTCCTCTACTGGCTCGTCTACGTCGGCGTGCTCGCCGCCGTCGCGGTCGGCGCCTGGCGCGCTCGGCATACGAAGGCGTCGGTCGTCTACGTCGTCGCGGTGTGCTTCCCGTTCATCTGGACGATCTCGCATCGCGTCACGATCCTGACGTCGCATCCCGTGTATCTGCTCGTGTTCGGGCCGATCGTCGCGCTCCTGCTCGGGCAGCTCGGCACGACGCCGCTGCGCGCCGCAGTGCTCGTGCTCGTGGTGGCAGCCGTCGCCGTCGTGACGTTCCACCGCATGGAGGCGAACCTGACGGCGACGAACGACGAGCACTGGCCGCCGCCGACGCCGCGCAGCCTCGCGCCGCTCGAGCGCACGCTTGCGCGCTATCACGTCACACGCGCGTACGGCGACTACTGGATCGCGTACCGACTGTCGTACGACACGAGCGAGCATGTGATCGCGACGTACGACCAGTGGCTGCACTGGCGCACCGCCGACGGGGTCGTGACGCCCGTTCCCGAGACCGTGCGGTACGAGCCGTATCAGCGGAAGGTCGAAGCTGCGCGCGACCATGCATTCGTCTTCTTCCGCAAACGCTACGAGCCGACGCCGATTCGCGGCGCGCTCCTACGCAATGCGTATC
>JBEQUF010000214.1:0-3101 GCA_040349295.1 Actinomycetota bacterium
CCGCTTCGCGCGGGGACGATCGCCTTCCTGCCGCGGCTCCAGCGCGTGCGCTGGGGCGTGACGGCTGAGGTCGTCGCGTTCGTCACCGCGGTGCGGTGAGGCGGGCCGCGGTCGCCTCGACCGCGGCCGCGTAGACGGCGAGGGCGGCGGCGAGGTCGTCCTCGCCGCTGTCCTCGATCCGGTTGTGGCTGATGCCGCCGATGCTGCGCACGAACAGCATCGCGGCCGGCACGCCGCTGCGCGCGACCGCGACCGCGTCGTGCAGCGCGCCGGAGACGAGCGACGGCGCCGCGACGCCGCTGGCCGCGACCGCGTCGGCGAGCGCGGCGACGAGCGCGCCGTCGAAGCGGACGGCGGGGGTGGCCCACAACGGCTCGACGGCGACCTCGACGCGCTCGTCCGCGGCGATCGCCTGCGCCGTGTCCACGACGGTCGCGCGCAGCGCGTCGGCCGCCGGCTGCTCGGCGTGGCGGAGATCGACCAGCAGCTCGGCCCGCTCGGCGACCGCGGTCGCGATCCCGGGCTCCAGCGTCAGCCGGCCGCAGGTCGCCAGGCCGCCCGCGCGGCGGGCCGCGTCGCGCGCGGAGAGCGCCAGGCGGGAGGCGGCCGCGCCGGCGTCGTGGCGCAGCGCCAGCGGCGTCGTGCCGGCGTGCGCCGCCTGCCCTCCGAAGCAGACGCGCAGCCGCTCGACGGCGACCGCGCCCGTCGGGACGCCGAGCGCGGCGCCGGCAGCCTCCAGCACCGGGCCCTGCTCGATGTGCAGCTCCAGCAGCGCGTCGACGCCCGCGAGCCGCTCGGCGGCGCGCGGCATCTCGGCGAGCGTCACGCCGTGCTCCTGGGCGACCGCCGGGAAGGCGAGCCCGTCGCGGTCGCGCAGGCGCGCGACCGCGTCGAGGTCGAGCAGGCCGGTCGCGGCGCTGGAGCCGAGCAGGCTGTGGCCGAAGCGCGAGCCCTCCTCGTCGGCCCAGTCGACGAGCACGAGCGTCGCCTCCTCCCAGTCCTGCTCGGCGGCGGCGCGCAGCAGCTCCAGCGCCGCGACGACGCCGAGCGCGCCGTCGAGCCAGCCGCCGTCGGGGACCGAGTCGAGGTGGCTGCCGAGCAGCAGCGTCGGCGTGCCGGGGCGGCCGGGCCGCGTCGCCCAGCCGTTGCCGGCGGGATCGAGGTCGAGCGTCAGGCCGCAGGCGGCGAGCCGCTCGCGCAGCCACGAGCGCGCCCGCGTCCAGGTCGGGGTCCAGGCGACCCGCTGCGCGCCGCCGGCGTCGGACGTCAGCCGCGCCAGCTCGCGCAGGTCGGCGACCATCCGCGCGCCGTCGGCCGCGAGCGGTCGTTCAGGCGTCATCGCGCAGCAGCTCCATCGTCGAGCAGTGGATCCCGCCGCCGTTCTTGTGGACCTCGTCGAACGGGATCGTGACGACCTCGACGCCGCGCTCGCGCAGCAGCTCGGCGGTGCGCGGCGCCGCCGTCGAGGTCAGCACGCGCCCGGGGGAGAGCGTCAGCAGGTTGCGCGCCCACGGCTCCTCCGGATGGGCCCAGATCAGCTCGATCCCGAGCGCGCGCAGATCCTCCATGAAGGTGTACGGAAGGCCCTCGGCGTTGACGAGCGCGCGGTCGCGGTCGACCATCGCGAAGTGGATGTCGAGGTGGACGACGAAGCCGGGCAGGTCGACGACCATCAGCTCCCAGCCGATCCGCGCCAGCACCTCGCGCAGCTGCTCGGCGCCGGCGCGGTTGCAGCGCACCGACGTGCCGAGCACGGCGAGGCCGGGGCGCAGCTTCATGAACGAGCCGCCTTCGAGCGTCGCCTCGCCGACCATCGTCGCGAGGATCGGCAGGCCGAGCGCGGCGACCTCGCGGGTGATGTCCGCCTCCTCGCCGCGTCGCATCCGCGGCGCCAGCCGGCCGATGATCGCGCCACCGCGCACGGTCACGAGCGGATCGCGCACGTAGCCGGACTTCGTGAACGGGAACGGCATCCCCTCGGCGACGTGGACCTCGACGTCCTCGGCGCGCAGGGCCGCGACGAGGCCGGCGTGCTGCGCGGCGAAGCGCGCCAGGTCGGGCGCCTCGCTGCCGGTCCAGTACCAGTTGCCGTCGGGGTCGACGAGCGCGTCCAGCTCAGGCCGATGGCCGGCGAGCCGGATCGCCTCCAGCGCCGTTCCCGGCGCGCGCACCAGCACCTTGCGCAGCCGCCCGACCTCGTCGGAGGCGCCCCACTGCTCGCCCCACGAGCTGGTCAGCTCGCCGGGGTCGTGGAACGGCGGAGCGGGCTCCGGTGGCGTCAGCAGCTGGTGGGAACCCGGCGGCGGCGCCTGATACCCGCCGATTGCGTCGATTCCCAATGCGTGTGCCATGACGGTGGTCCCCTTCTGGCGGTGTCGAACGGCGCGATGTCCAGGCCACCGTACGGTCGCGTCCGCGCGGCGGCTATCGCGGATCGCCCAAAGTGCGGCGCTCGCGTTCGTGGGCTGCGCGGTGGAGGGCGCGACGGCGGTGCGGGAAGCTGACGGTCGCCCGTCTCCCATCCGCGAGGACACGCACGCATGAGCACGATCACCGCCTCGACCTTCGGCCGGCGCTTCCGCGGCGACGTCGTGCTGCCCGCCGACGCCGGCTACGACGCGGCGCGCGCGGTCTACAACCGGCGGATCGACGCGCGGCCGGCCGTGATCGCGCGCTGCCGCGGCGCCGCCGACGTGGTGACCGCGCTGGCGGTCGCGCGCGAGCACGGGCTGGAGCTGGCCGTCCGCGGCGGCGGCCGCCACGTCGCCGGCTACGGGACGGTCAACGGCGGGCTCGTGATCGACCTCGGGCCGATCGACGACGTGCGCGTCGACCCGGCCGCGGCGACGGTCCGCTTCGGGCCGGGCGCGCGCAACCGCGACCTGCTCGTGGAAGCCGAGCCGTACGGCCTCGCGCCGGTGACGGGGGTCGTCGGCCACGTCGGCGCCAGCGGTCTCACGCTCGGCGGCGGGATCGGCTGGCTCGGCCCGCGCCACGGCTTCTCCAGCGACAACGTCGTCTCGCTCGACGTCGTCACCGTCGACGGCGAGCGGCTGCGCGTCAGCGCCGACGAGCACCCGGAGCTGTTCTGGGGGATGCGC
>JBEQUF010000218.1:0-2965 GCA_040349295.1 Actinomycetota bacterium
TACGTCTCCGACGAGAGCGGCGGCGTCGAGGCCGTGATCAGCGCATCCGGGCACCGCGTCGCCACCGTGCCGCTCGGCGGCGAGGCCGGCAACGTGCAGTACGACCCCTCGACTCGCCGGATCCTGGCGGACGTCCAGACGAAGGACGAGGTCGCCGTGATCGACCCGCGAACGAACCGCATCGTGCGGCGCGTCCACGACCCGCACTGCACGAACGACCACGGGCTGCTCGTCGACGCGCCGCACCGGCTCGCCTTCGTCGCCTGCGACGGGAACGCGACGCTGCTCACGCTCGACCTCCGGACGATGTCGTTCACCGGGACGTTCGACGTCGGCTCGTCGCCCGACGTGCTCGCCTACGATCCCGGGCTGCGGCGGCTGTACGTCTCGGCGGAGAGCGGCGTCGTCGCGGTGCTCGTCGAGACCGGCCGGACCGCGCGGCTGCTCGGTCGCGCGTATCTCGCGCCCGAGGCGCACACGGTGGCGGTCGACCCGTCGACGCATCTCGTCTACTTCCCGCTCCAGAGCGGGTCGCACGGCGGCCCGCAGCTCCTCGTGCTGCGCCCGCTGCCGAGCCGCTAGGTTCGAGTCGTGTACCTCGTTCCGAGGCTCGCCACCGATCACCGGCATGCGCACGACGACGGAGAGCCGCACGACCACGGCGACGGCCTCCACGTCCACGCGCACGGCCACTCGCACGGGCTCGTCGATCCGTCGATCGTCCGCTCGCGCGACGGCGTGCGCACGGTGGCGGTCAGCCTCGCGGTGCTCGCCGCCGCCGCCGGCGCCCAAGCCGTTGTGTTCGTCGCGACGGGGAGCGTCGCGCTGCTCGCCGACCTGATCCACAACTTCGGCGACGCGCTCACGGCCGTTCCGCTCGGGATCGCGTTCTACCTGCGGAGCAGGCGCGGCGAGAGCGTCGCCGGTCTCTTCGTCGTGCTGGCGATCGCCGTCTCGGCCTGCGTCGCGCTCTACGAGACGGTGCAGCGGTTCGTCCACCCCGAGAGCATCTCCAACCTCTGGGCGCTCGCCGGCGCCGGCGTGGTCGGCTTCGTCGGCAACGAGATCGCCGCGCAGGTCAGGCTCCGCGCCGGCCGCCGTCTCCACAGCCCGGCGCTGGTCGCGGACGGGAACCACGCACGCGTGGACGGCTTCGTGTCGCTCGGCGTCGTCGCCTCTGCGGCGGCGGTTGCGCTCGGTGCGCGGATCGCCGACCCGATCATCGGCCTCGTGATCACCGTCGTGATCCTCAGGATCACGTGGGACTCGTGGCTGACGATCCGCGGCCACGACCACTGACGCATCGGCGCCCGACGATCACGCGGGCGCCGGCGGCAGGCGCACGCTGACGCGCAGCCCGCCGCCGGCGCGCGCGGCGAGCGTGAGCGCCCCGTCGTGTGCCTGCGTGATGCTCTTCGCGATCGCCAGGCCGAGGCCGACGCCTGCCTGATCCGCGCGGATGCGCGTCGTGCCGCGCTGGAACGGCTCCGCCAGGGAGGCGACGAGCTGCGGCGCGAGCTGCTCGCCGCTGTTCTCGACGGTGAGCAGCGCGCCCGAGGTGTCGGCGCCGGTCGTCACCCAGACCTGGCCGTGCTCCGGCAGGTTGTGGACGATCGCGTTGTGCACGAGGTTCGTGCTCAGCTGCAGCAGCAGCGCGTGCGAGCCGACGGTCGCGGTCACGTCGCCGGTGGTCTCGATCGCGACGCCGCGCTGCTCGGCGAGCGGGAGGAGCGTCTCGGTCGCCTCCTCCGCGATCAGCGACAGGTCGAGCCGCTCGCGCCCGAACGACCGCTGGTCGGCGCGGCTGAGCAGGAGCAGCGCCTCCGTCAGGTCGATCGCTCGCGTGTTGACGGTCTGCAGGCGCTCGATCAGCGCGCCGGTGTCGCTGTCCGGATCGTTTCGCGCGACGTCGAGCAGGGTCTGCGTGATCGCCAGTGGCGTGCGCAGCTCGTGCGACGCGTTCGCCGCGAACCGCTGCTGCTCGGCGACGTGCGCCTCGATGCGCGCGAGCATCGCGTCGAACGCGTCGGCGAGCTCGCGGAACTCGTCGCTCCGTCCCGGGAGCTCGATGCGATGGGAGAGCGAGCCGTCCGCCGCGATCCGCGTCGCGTCGGTGATGCGCGTCAGCGGCGCGAGCATGCGGCCGGCGAGGAACCACCCGCCGGCGAGCCCGAAGACGAGCAGGAACCCCAGCACGAGGATCGCGGTCGGCGCGAAGTCGCGCAGCAGGTCGCGATGGCTGCGCACGAGGAACAGCACGCCCGGATGCACGCCCCGCGACAGGGAGACGTAGCCGACGACGAGCAGCACCGAGCCGGCCAGCATCAGGAAGCCCGCGTAGCTCAGCGTGAGCTTGACGCGGACGCTCAGCCCGGGCGCCCTATGCATCCGCACCGCCCGCGTCGATGCGATAGCCGACGCCCGCGACCGTGGCGATGATCGGCGGCTCGCCGAGCCGCTTGCGCAGGCCGGACACCGTGATGCGGACGGCGTTCGTGAACGGATCCGCGTTCTCGTCCCATGCGCGCTCGAGCAGCTCCTCGCCGCTGACGACGCCGCCCCCGGCGTCGACCAGCACCTCGAGGACGGCGAACTGCTTCCGCGTCAGCGCGATGTAGCGGCCGTCGCGGAAGACCTCGCGGCGGAAGGGGTCGACGCGCAGCCCCGCGATCTCCTGCACCGGCGGCCGGGCGCGCGCGCGGCGGCGGTGCAGCGCGCGCAGCCGGAGCACGAGCTCCTGCAGCTCGAACGGCTTCGTCACGTAGTCGTCGGCGCCGAGCTCGAACCCCGTCGCCTTGTCGTCGATCCGGTCGGCGGCCGTGAGCATGAGGATCGGCAGGCCGCTGCCGGAGTCGACGATGCGCCTCGCCACCTCGTCGCCGGACGGGCCGGGGATGTCCCGGTCGAGGACGGCGACGTCGTAGTCGTTGACGGCCAGGAGCGTGAGCGCGGTGTCGCCGTCGCC
>JBEQUF010000239.1:0-4920 GCA_040349295.1 Actinomycetota bacterium
CCCGGATGTACCGCCTGCTCGAGCGCGCGCAGCGCGGCCTCTTCGCGCAGCTCGTCGTCGTCCCGCTGTTCAAGGACCATCGCGTCCTCACGCAGGTCGCCGGCCACGACATGGCCGTCGTCAAGGCGCTGCCGCCGCTGATGCTCTCCGACGAGGACCTGACGTGGTTCGTCGACGCGCTGCACGCGACGATTGAGAAGGCGCGGCGGATGCCGACCTCGCTGACGAAGTTCGCACTTTCGGCCGCCGGCATCGGGCGCTGACCGCCGTGGGGCACTGCGTTCTCGGCCGCGCCAGACACGCGCGGGCGCGGCGCTCGACGGCCGATCACGAGACGGCTCGTTCGGCAACCCGCGAGCGAGAAAAGCGAAGCGGAGCGGTCGCGAGCGGCTAGAGCTCCGAACCCAGCTCGCCGGTCTCGGACCGGGCGCGGATCGCGGTCCGGGCCCAGGCGTCGGCGATCGCGAGCACGCGGCCCTCGAGACCGTCGGTCTCCTCGGCGATCTCGATCACGACTTGGCGGAGCGAGGCCTCGCGGGCGCCGCCGAACTCGTGTCGCTCCTCGGCGAGGATCGCGAACTCGTCGACCTCCTGCGCGAGCTCGTGGGCGAGGTCGTCGATCTCGCTCTGCGTCGCGTTGCGGCCTGCGAAGACGCCGAAGTTCACCCGAACGACGAGTGCGGGGCGAGGCGGGGTCTCTGCCCGGAAGACGAGCTCGGTCATGACGCCGTTGGTTCCCATCGGAACTTGAACGTCGCAAGCGCCAATCCGGCTACGCCCCAGGCGGCGAGGATGCCGATCGCCATCGGCTTCGACCAGACGGACTCGTCGTGCAGGTAGACGGCGTTCACGAGATCGACGAGGTATTTCAGCGGAAGCACATCGCCGACGTCGCGCAGGAACGTCGGGTAGTGCCGCGTCGGGCCGAAGGCGCCGGTCAGGAAGGCCATCGGCAGCACGATCAGGTTGACGACGGCCGACGAGCCCTCCGCCGACCGCACGAGCCCGGACAGCCCGACGCCGAGCGCCGCGAAGCAGACGACGCCGAACGCGATCAGGAGCACGAGCGACCCGTAGCGATGCGGGAACGGCGTCCCGAACACCGCCCGGCCGAGCAGGAAGAGCGCGACCGACTCGATCGCGAAGACGATGATCGTCGAGCAGAGGAGCGCCGCGATCAGCGTCCACGGCGGCAGCGGCGTCGCGCGCAGCCGCTTCAGGAGCGACTGCTCGCGGCGGATGACGAGCGTGATCGCGAGCCCGGCGAACGCGACCATCGTGCAGCCGTAGGCGAGCAGCGCGGCGAGGAGCGCCTGCGACGCCTTCACGCCGTAGATCCTCCCCGAGTAGACCGAGCCGAGCAGCACGAACAGGAGCAGCGGGAAGATGAACGTGAACACGGCGCTCTCGCGCGAGCGCCAGTAGAGCTTCTGCTCCGTGCGCAGCTGGTGCAGCAGCATCCTCATGCGCCCGCCTCGTCCTCCTGCACGAGCGAGAGGTAGACCTCTTCGAGCGTCGGCCGGCGAACCTCGAGCCGTTCGAGCTCCTCGCCGCGCGCGACCGCGTCCGAGGTGAGCTCGTGCAGCACGCGCGTCGGCTCCGTCGTCCGGACGAGCACCTCCTCGCCGTCGCGGCGGAAGCGGATCTCGACCGCCTCCTCGGCGCTCGTCAGCTCCCGCGGCGTGCCGATGCGGACGACGCGGCCCTCGCGCATGACGGCGACGCGGTCGGCGAGCTGCTCCGCCTCGTCGAGGTAGTGCGTCGTCAGCAGCACGGTCTTGCCGAGCGAGCGCAGCGAGCGGATCATCTCCCACGCCGCGCGCCGTGCCGCCGGGTCGAAGCCCGTCGTCGGTTCGTCTAGGAAGACGAGATCGGGATCGCCGACGAGCGCGACACCCAGGTCGAGGCGGCGCTTCTGCCCGCCCGACAGCGTCTTCACCCGTGCGTTCCGCTTCTCGCCGAGGCCGACGAGGTCGATCACCTCTGCGACGTCGCGCGGATGCGCGTAGTAGCCGGCGAACGCGCGGTGCACCTCCGCGACGGTCAGGTTCGGCCAGAGGTCGGACTGCTGCAGGACGACGCCGATGCGCTGGCGGAAGTCGGGGCCGGGGCGCTGCGGGTCGTTGCCGAGCACGGTCACGTCGCCGGCGTCGCGCGTGCGGTAGCCCTCGAGGATCTCGACCGTCGTCGTCTTGCCGGCGCCGTTCGGGCCGAGCAGGCCGAAGACCTCGCCCTCCTCGATGTCGAAGTCGGCGCCGCGCACCGCCTCGATCCCGTTGTACGACTTCCGGAGGCCGCGGACGGCGATCGCCGTCACGTGAGCTCGACCATCGCGTGCGCGCCCGGCGGGAACGCCGGCTCGCTGCCGCCGCCGAGCGCGGCGACCGCGCGTCCGCAATCCGGCTGGTGCCCGACGAGGACGACGGTGTCGCCGTGCTCCGCCGCCACCGCACGGATGTCCTCCGGCGTCGCGCCGGGGGCGAGCCGCTCGTCGACGACGACGCTGCCGAGCCCGAGCCCGTTCGCGGTCTCGAGCGCGCGGAGCAGCGGGCTCGCGACGACGGCGTCGGGCTCGATGCCCTGCGCGCGCAGCTCGTCGCCGAGCCGGCGAGCCTGCTCGCGGCCCGCGGGCGTCAGCTGCCGCAGCTCGTCCGGATTCCCGGGAGCGGCTTCGGCGTGCCGGACGAGGACGAGGCGCATCGCGGCCAGGATAGTCTCGTGCCGGTGCAGGACTTCTGGGAGCGGTACCTCGTGCTCGGCCTGCGCCTCGGCCGCCACGTCGACGGCCTCGTCGATGCCTACTTCGGCCCGGAGGAGCTGCGCACCCAGGTGGAGGCCGAGCCGCTCGCCGAGCCCGGCGAGCTCGCCGCGGAGGCGGCGTCGCTCCGCGCTGCCGCGCAGACCCTGTGGCAGCGCGAGCAGCTGCTGGGCTGCGAGACGACCGCGCGGCGGCTCGCGGGCGAGGAGATCGGGTGGGCCGACGAGGTCGAGCGCTGCTACGGGGTCGCGCCGCGACGCACCGACGAGTCGGTGTTCGAGGACGCGCACGAGCGGCTCGAGGCGGTGCTGCCCGGCGACGGCGAGCTCGCCGACCGCTACCGCGCGTGGCTCGAGGGCCACGCCCTGCCGAAGGAGCGGATCCTCGAAGCGGCGACGCGGCTCGCCGACGTGCTGCGCACGCGCACGGTCGAGCTCTTCGGGCTGCCGGACGACGAGAGCGCGCGCATCGAGATCGTCCAGGACGAGCCGTGGGCGGGCTTCAACTACTACCTCGGCGGCAGGCGCAGCCGGGTCGTCATCAACACCGACCTGCCGGTCTACGCGCCGAACCTCCCGGGGCTCGTCGCCCACGAGGTCTATCCCGGGCACCACACGGAGCACGCGTGGAAGGAGGTGCTGCTCGTCGACGGCGAGGGCAACCTCGGCGAGACGATCTTCCTCGTCGGCACGCCGCAATCGACGATCAGCGAGGGCATCGCGTCGCTCGCCGGCGAGATCGTCGGCGCGGACGAGCTCGCGCCCGCTGTCTACGCCGACCTCGGCGTCGCCTACGACCACGAGGGCGCGACCGCGGTCCGCACCGCGCGACAGCTCTTCGACGGTGCGGCCGTCAACGCCGCGCTGCTCATCCACGAGGACGGTCGGAGCCTCGACGACGCGGCGGCGTATCTCGCGCGCTGGACGCTCGTGCCGTTCGAGCACGCGCGCAAGCGGACGGAGTTCATCGTCCATCCGACGTGGCGCGCATACATCAGCTGTTACGCGAACGGGTACGACCTGTGCAAGCGATGGGTCGCGGGGGACATGGAGAAGTTCCGGCGCCTGCTCACCGAGCAGCTCTCGACCGGCGACTTGGCGGCCTAGCCGCCTTCCTGCTCGTCGCGGGCGTCGCCGTCGACAACGGCGGCTTCGACGCGGTGACGTGGAACCGCGCGCTGCTCGGGCTGGCCGTGCTCGTCGTGCTCTGCGCCTTCCTCGGCGACGTCGGCCGCCCGAACCTGGTCGCTGCCCTGCTGGCGGCGCTCGCCGGCTGGACGGCGCTCTCGCACTTCTGGGCGGCGTCGCCGGCGTCGCCGCTCGGCGAGGCGCAGCGGGTCGCCCTGTACGCCGCCGTCGCGGCTGCGGTGTCGATGTGCGCGCGCCGGATCCCGACCGAGGCCGTCGTCGCCGCGACGGTGGTCGTCGCCGGGTGGAACCTCGCTGTCCGCGCGCACGGGGCCGGGCACGGTGCGGGGAGCGGTGCGCAACCGGTCGGCTACGCGAATGCGCTCGCGCTCCTGTGCGTGCTCGGGCTCGTGCTCCTGCCGGGCCTGCGACGGCTCTGGTGGCCCGCCGCCGTGCCGCTGCTCGTCGTCCTCGTCTGGCAGCACAGCGCGGGCGCCGACGCCGCCCTCGTCGTCGGCCTCGCGATGTACGTCCTGCGGCGACGGCGGCTGCTGGTCGTCGCCGTCGCGATCGCGGTGCTCTTCGCCGCGCCGTACGTCCACGGCCCCAACGAGCGGACGCATTACTGGCGCGTGGCGGCGCGCGAGTGGGTCGCGCATCCCGTGCTCGGCTCCGGCGCCGGCACGTACGTCAACTGGTGGGAGCGCACGCGGGACGTCTCCGTGCAGACGGAGGAGGCGCACTCGCTCTATCTCGAGACGCTCGCCGAGCTCGGGCTGCTCGGGCTCGCGCTCGTCGTCGCCGCGCTCGCCTGGCCGCTCGTCCGGACGCGCCGCGCCGACCTCGCCGCCGGGATCGCTGCGTTCGCCGTCGGCGCCGCCGTCGACTTCGACTGGGAGCTCGCGGGCGTGACCGTGCCTGCGATCGTCCTGGCGGCGCTCGCGACGAGCGACGGGCCTTCGCGACCGGCGCCGCTGCGGGCGGTGCTGCCCGTCGGTGCAGCCGTCGCCGCCGCTGCGCTGCTCGCCTATGCGG